>CAWVVE010000153.1:0-5631 GCA_963933075.1 uncultured Verrucomicrobiaceae bacterium
ATTGGGCTGCAGACGGTAATTGGAAACATAAACATCAATGCTGCCATCCTCGTTAAAGTCCGCGGCGCAGACCCCGCGCGCCGAATAGCAGGCTCCTGCCTTGCTGCGCCAGTGCTCCTCGAACCTGTTGCCCCCCCTGTTAAGGAAAATTACATCGGGATGAACACCTTGCTGCCAGATCTCGTATCCCCCGACATAAAGGTCCAACAAGCTGTCATTGTTGACGTCAATCCATACCGCACCGCGGGAATTCACCGTTGGCAGCTCGGGGAATTCCACTGCCTCAAAAGTTCCATCACCCTTGTTGCGATGCAGCGAGCCCTTGCCGGTGAATTGAAAGAGGTCAATGTTGCCATCATTGTCAAAGTCGCCCCACACCACCTCGCCCCCGGGCGCCCCGGCATCAACGGCAGCGACGAATTTCTTGCCTGCCTCATTGTGAAAAAGCCTGCCTGCGTGCAGGTCCACGAACCCGTCATTGTCATAGTCGGCAAATGCCGCCTTAGCGCCACCTGAGAACCCTAAATCCCCACTGGCGTCACGGAACTGCGCCCTGGCCGTGATTACCAGCGCCGGAAAACAACATGCCAGCAGGATAGCAAGGACATGCCCGGAAAAGGTGTTTCCCGGGATTATTAAACTGTTCCGTGTTGCCATCTTGAGCGCCATTTACGAACTACCAAAGGTTATTTTCTAGTCGACTATCCAACTCCCGAGCCAGGGAGTGACAGCCCTGTAGAGGTAACTGCAAAGGGCCAATGAAATGCCGTAAATCAGCAGGTGCCGGGCAATCCTTTGCTCCCTGTAGCCAACGTAAAACACGAGTGGGGCAACGGAGAAACTCAGCAGCATCAAGATGATGGCAAGGCAGACAGGAATCCCTCCAAAGAAACCTTTCGGGTCATGCATGCCCATTGTATTTGCCCACTCCCCCAGTGAAACGCTTGCGCATACATAGAAGAACAACGTGAACAGGTAGTGAATCAATGGCATGCCGCAGAGCAAGAGGCTCGATCGGCTGATTAGTGGTGTGCTTGTTGACTCATTCATGGGGCAGCATGCCAGGATCCGAAAGCCGGGCCATTTCAACTCATCAGGATAAGCCGATCATTTTCCTTACCTGTGAGGCAATTTCCCTGACCTGCGCAATATCAGGCAATTCCCCTGCTGCCGCCGCAACAGCCGGATCAATCGTGCTGATCCTGGACAGGTTCCCCGCTTTCCAAACCCACGCCTGTTTGCGATAAGGGCCAACCTTGAGGGGATCCGACCAGCTGTGGATAGCAAGCAGGCGTTCACCAAGGGCCGCCGCCATGTGCGCGGGGCCGCTGTCAACACTGACCGTGAAAAGCGCATTGTCCATGAGCCAGGCAAGCTGCGCAAGGCCGGTGGCATTAATCCAGTTATGCACATTGCCCGGCAGGGAGCCCAGTTTTGGTCCTCCGCGACCGACCAACACCACCGGGCATTGCCCCATTGCCTCACAGAAAGCCAGCACGGATGCCATGGCCAGGGATTTGCCCGCACCGCGGGAAAAGGGATGCAACAACACGAAGCCGTCAGGAGGCGGCCTTTCCGGCTTCTCAAGCGGCAGCTTGAAGCAAAGCCCGGTATCATCTTCAGGAACCTTGATGCCAAGTATACGCGGAACCTCAAGATAACGATCAACCGCGTGAACATCAGGATCGACCTCAACCCGGTGATGATGAAAAATCCCGGCGAACTCGCGGGCATCACTGAGGCCGATCACCTTTGCCCCCCCTGACCGGTTCGCCATCAGCCCGCTGCGAAACAACCCCTGGAAATCAATGACCAGATCGGGTGGCTCGGGTAAAGACAAAATCCTCGACCAGCCCAGAAACCGCACAGCTGACAAGGACCCGCGCATCCGGCTCCTGGGAAAGGCGATGACCTCCTCGAGGTCAGCATTGCCCTGTAGTATCGGCGCAAATTCCTCATTGACCACCCAGCGAATTTCCAATTCCGGCATCGCCGCCTTGATCACGGCAACCGCAGGCAGCACATGTACTATATCGCCGAGAGAGCTGGGCTTGATCACCAGCAGTCGCTGTGCATTTCTCAATTCCCTCGCAAGCTCGGGCATACTGTTATTTGCCGAGTTCAAGGCGGTCTGCCAGCATTCCGGGCAATCCGGCATCGCGAATTTTCTTTTGTGCGGCCGGAAGGTCATATTCGACCCTGCGATTAATCATTCGCTGCCCACCCATATCATAAATGCAATAGGATGCTCTGGAGTCGCCGTCTCGCGGCTGCCCGACACTGCCAATATTGGTGAAATATCTTTTGCCCTGCTCTATTTCAACCTTCTGGCCATCTTCCACCTCAACACTCAGGGACTTGGAATAAAAGATCGGTGTATGGGTATGCCCGAAAAAACACAACGGCGTATACTGGTAACTGAAGCTTGCCAGTGCATCGAATTTATTGGTCACATAGCCCCAGCCTGAAGGCGTATCGAGTGTTGCATGCACAATCGTGAAATCACGGACCTGTCGCACCAGCTTGAGCTCACTCAGGTAATCCTTGTCATCAGCGGTCAATTGATCGCGGGTCCACTGCATGGCCTTTTCCGCCAATGGGTTCAAGCCAATGAGGTCGGTGTCCAGTGACGCCTCATCATCATGGTTGCCCTTGACCACAGGGCACTCTAGGCCACGCACAACTTCAAGGCACTCACGGGGATTGGCGTTATACCCTACAATATCGCCAATGCAGACGTGATGGCTGCAGCCATGGTCTGCAGCATCTTCAAGCACAGCCTCCAATGCCTCGAGGTTGGCGTGAATATCACCGAAAATCGCGAACTTCATCCACAGAAACTGGAACTGACATCACCCTGCAAAATAACACCATTGTTTTTTAATCCGGGAACCTCCCGACAGGAAGCTAATTCCTTCTTTTCCTTAAATAACACCTGTCTAGGGCTTAATACGCTTGGCCTTCGGAATTCCCAGCCGGGATTCCAACTGGGCGATTCTTGACATGTCTTCCCTGCGCAGGACCGCCGGGTCGGAGAGCGCCAGAAGCTTCAGCATTTGATATGCCTGGGCAGCCTTCTTTGGATTTTCAGCAGTTAAAAATGCCAATTTGCGCCTGTAAAATGACGGTGCCCGGGGATGATCAACCACCTTCTCATAAACACCGATCGCCGCAGGCAAATCCTTCCTGCTCTCCAGCAAGTGCATCGCAAAGGATGCCATCTCAAGGTAACCGGCATTCTCTGCAAGCGCAGCATCCCTCAACCGGCTATAGGGTATGTCACGCGCCGCACGCCGGGCACGGTCATCTTCAAGGCGCTCCAAGTCGCTAAGCAGCGTAAGGGTTAGCTCCCCGGAATTACGGTAAAGATCCTCAGTCACCCTGTAGGCTTCCTCCTCCCTGCCCTCACACAGTGTTAACTGGTGGGCGTAAGCACGGTAGACATGAGATGGAGCCTGTGGTTTCCGGGAGGCTTTAAGGTACCATTCTGCGGCCTTCTCAGGATTGCCCATCTTCTGGTCATAGATATCCGCGATAACCTTCAGTAAACGGTAATCATCGGGCAACCATTCCAATCCCCGCTTGGCAAAATCGATCCCCTTTTGCAAATAGGTCGGCATGATAATGTTCTCAATGTGCCAACCCCTGAAATCATTACCGTATTCCTCAGCCTCCCCGCGGTAGTGGCCGTAGGCATTCCATGCCATGTCCCATACAGCCAGGTCCCAATAGCTCCAGAACTTCGGTTGCAGCGAAGCCGTGACAGTGCGGTATCGCTCAACCTCTCCCCAATTCTTCTTCACAAAGGAATTATGGGCCTTCAGGTGATAGGCACTCGCCACCAGTGAACGAAAACCACCCAGGGCACCGACGAATGCAGCCTGGGTCAACTGGTCACGGGAGGACAATCCCGGAGACCAGTCACGAAACCCCTGCTCCTTGAACTCCCTCTCCATGTCACGCTCAAGGGGTATCCTCAAGGACCCGGCCACAACCAGAAGCAAACCAACGAGGAACCACCTGCCTGAGAAAACAGGCGCAATCTTTAATGAAAAATTCAAAGCTCCTTCTTGGCAAAGACCACCCAGCTCACCAGGCTGTATATGGTCAGGTAAAAGGCGGTTAACCCGACCAGCCTGGCCATCAGGGACGCGGAAATCGCCTCTCCGGCAGTCAAGCCGTCCGCAACATTAAAGAGCTGGAGATTGGGAAACACCACCCCGATCAAGCCTGCAAAAAAACGCTGCGCCGCACTGTGCATCTCGCCCTTGGCAAAATAGTAATCGAGGGCAAGGGACTGAGCATGGCCTATGAAATAAACCACAAGACTCACGATAATCGTGAACAGGGTCGAGCTGGCAAAGGTTGACACGAACAGGGCCACCGCGGCAACAACAGCAGCCTTCAGGAAAACCGCCACGACGCCAAGCAGGAGTTCCGGTTGCAGACCCCTGGAAAAAATACTCTCCCTGAACGACGCGACATCAGCCTCGGATACCTTCCTGGGCAGGGATGCAATCTTCTCGGCCAGGATCCCGTGCTGGCGAATATACAGGACGGCGAAGAAGAGCAGTGACATCAGCAATATGCTGACCGCGATTAACAGCAGGATTCCCAGCAACTTACCGATCAAATACTCAATGCGCGGCACGGGCTTGGTCAGGATGGTATAGAGTGTGCGGTCCTCGATATCCTTTGGGATCAATAATGCAGTGCCTACAATGGCGAAAATACTGGCAAACAGGCTCATTGCCCCAAACGAGACGTCCTTCAGGATTTTTAACTCCTGTTCAAAGGTAAAGCTCAGGAACAACAGGTTGGCGCCGATGATCAGGGCACTGAAGATCAGCATGAAGTAGAATACCTTCATTCGCACCAGCTGTGTAAAGGTGGTGCAGGCAATCGCCCAGACACGAGGAGGGGAAAACACCCTGTGCCTCCTGATGATTGCCGCGCTCTGTGCCTCTTGATCCATGTGCCTGAAAAGTGTACTGCCGGTTCAGCCGGTCAGTCCCCGGAAGGAGAACTCATTTATCCTCTCCTCCTTGCTGTGGGCCTTCGTTGATTTCCTGCAAGAAAAGCCTCTCCAGGGTGGTTCGAGGATTGCCACACCGCAACAATTGTGCGCCATCCTCCTCTTGCACAAGGGCCGCGATCCTATCCAGCAGTTGCGGGGTAGCATTCTGCAGCACGATTTCGCTCTGGTCCTCGATTGCAATCAGGTCATTGAGCTTGCCCTCACGGACAAGCCTGCCGTTGAAAATAATGCCGACCTCATCGCAAACCTCCTGCACCTGCTCAAGCAGGTGGGAGCTGAGAATCACCGTAATACCACGACCTTTCAGTTCCAGCACCAGGTCCCTGATCTTCCGTGACCCCGCCGGGTCAACACCGGCAGTAGGCTCATCCAGAACGACAAGCCTCGGGTCACCCACCAGTGCCTGCGCGAGGCCAATCCTCTGCAGCATCCCTTTCGAGTAACCACCGAGCCGGCGATCCCTGGCCCCTGTCAGGTCAACCATTTCCAGCAACTCGTCGCTGCGCTCCCTGATTTCCTTTCGTGAAAGCCCGCAAAGTTTTCCATAGAAGGCAAGTGTCTCGCTGCCGGTCAGGTATTTGTAGAAGTAGGGG
>CAWVVE010000154.1:0-5620 GCA_963933075.1 uncultured Verrucomicrobiaceae bacterium
GTGCTTCCTACTCATCGCCTCTCATTGTTGAAATCATGGGCGCCCGCCAGGTGATTCAATGGAACCATGAGGACCTCGTCGGGGTCTCCGTTGATGACGGCCGCCAGTTATGGAGCCACCACGCCCCGCATCGCACCCATAACCAGAACATGCCGACACCGGTTTTTCATGAGGGGCGCATTCTTCTCGGGGGGGAGAACCGCGGCATCCAGTGCCTTGAGCCCCGGCTGACAGGCGACAGCTGGTCGGTGAAAAAACTCTGGCACCAGGAAAAGGTGGCCCTCGACATGAGCACTGCGGTGATCAATGACGGGCTGCTCTTCGGTATGTCACACTTCAAGTCCGGCCAGCTCTTCTGCCTTGAGCCGAAAGACGGCAAGATCCTATGGTTAAGTCCCGGGAGAATCGGCAACAATGTCGCCTTCCTCTCAGCCCCCGGACATGTCATTGCCCTTATCAACACCGGGGAGTTGCGCATCATAGAGGCCAGCGGCAAGGCCTATAAAAAAGTTGCCTCCTACCCGGTTGCCGAGAGCCCGACATGGGCTCCGCCGCTCCTCCTGCAGGAACACATCCTGGTCAAGTCGCTGGATACAATCACTCTGTGGTCACTGGCAACAGCGCAATGATCATATCGTTTAAAGAACAACATTACTCAGCTGAAACATCCCGCACCCGGTAGAAGCCGCTTCGTCGGGCCAGTTGAAGCTCATTGTCATTGCTCCATGTCGTGGATTGCGTTTCACCGGCTACCGCATCATCAATTTCTGACCAACTCTCCTGGTCAAGACTCTCCTTGTAATCGATCGCGTAAACACCACCCGCAACGCTGGTAAAGGTAATTTCCAGCGAACTCAATTGGTCTGCCGATCCGGTAGAGCTGACCGCAGTAATCTTTAGTTCCCCCGGAGCAAGTGGAGCCGCAGCCTCAAAGTAATACTCCTTAAGAACCAGGCCCGCGCGATCCCCGGAGACATCAATACGCATCCATCCCCTATACCCGTCGAGTTCAAAGCCGACACCTCTCTGTCCCCCCCCTCCAAACTGACCGAACCAGGCAGCTCCCCCCCAGCCGATATAGCCACAATACACACGAATGTCAGCCCCATCAAAACTGCCTGATGAACCGACCGTTTCACCACTGCGGAGAAAGTGGGGATTGTAAGTGGTGATCCCGGCATGGCCCGGGTCAAACTCCCCAAGGATGGCTCCGTCATAACTTGCGATGGCATACAGTCCCACCACGTAATTACCGCCCCCATCGGGACGCAACTCCGTGGTGAAGGCAATCAGGTCACCGTCAGGCAAACTATCCGGCAACGGGTTGTTCTCGGCATCCGGGTAAATCCCTCCGGCGGCCTTGAAATTGGAGGGCGAACCCAAACTGCCGTGCCCTCCGCCACTGTATGATCCTTCGGGATTGAAGTATTGGTCATTGGCAGCAACCTGGGTGAAAATTTCCCCGGTATAGGGGTTAAGGGCCAACAACACCGCACCCTCGTTGTCCCAGCTCTGGTCACCGAAGCCCAGAGCCGGCGGGGCATTCCATGGCCCGTCTGAAATCCAGTAATCATAGGAAGCAGATCCCACCCCCTTGGTTTTACCTCCATCCGTAAAGTCCTTATGGATTCCGCCAGCATCTACCAGCTCGTATTTCACCTCAGCCAGAACTAAAAACGGAATCCCAAAGGAAACTATTAGAAATATCCTCATTATCCTCATAATCAAAGTGTTAAATATAATCTCCAGTCATGGCAAGGACAGAAATTTCAAGCCCTCTGCTGCCCGCAAAGGCGAACCAAGCTAACACAAAGGAAAGAACGAGCATCTGCAGTTTCCGTGAAGGCCATCATGGGCTTATATGTTCCCATGCCTTCCATCATCCGACACCTGCTCTGTCTTTGCCTTATCGCCACCCCGCTCCACCTCAGGGGAGAAGAACCCGGCAAGGCGAAGAACCCGGAACTCCCTCCGCTGCAACTCGGCTTTGTCGACCTCTTTAACGGCAAGGATCTCACCAACTGGGTCGATGTGAACACTTCGCCGGAAACCTGGTCGGTGAAGGATGGCCTGCTTGTGTGCACCGGCAGACCCATCGGAGTCATGCGCTCAACCAAGCAGTATGAGAACTTCATCCTCGTCATTGAATGGCGCCACATGAAGGCCGGCGGCAACTCCGGCGTCTTCCTCTGGAGTGACGCTATCCCCAAAGGGCGCCTGCCAAAGGGCATGGAAGTGCAGATGCTGGAACTCGAATGGCCCTATATCCACAAGAGAAACGGCAAGCCGAACCATCTCGGTTACGTCAGCGGCGAGCTCTTCGGTGCCGGCGGCATGAGGGCAATCCCTGAAAATCCCAGGGGCAATCGCAGCATGTCCTATGAGATGCGCTGCAGGGGCAAAGGCGAATGGAACCGTTACGTGGTTGTCGCCGTGGACGGCACCGTAAAGCTCTCGATCAACGGCAAGTTCGTAAACGGCATCCGTGAGGCGGACCTGCGCAAGGGCTACCTCTGCCTCGAGTCAGAGGGATCAGAGATTCATTTCCGCAGGATACAGATCATGGAACTGCCTCCCGGTAGAGCCAAAGACCTCGGCATGGTCCTTAAATCCAAGGATAAGTAGAAATCCAGGCACCCGACAGGTTCACCCCCCTTGTGAACAAGGTCACTTCCCCTCAGGAAGGAGCGGGGACTCGAAACCGGCCAGATCAGAAGGTTTCACATTCTTGCGACCTCCGCCAAACTTGAATGTTGTCGGCTTGTAAGGCCCCACAAAGGCAACATCCATGTCCGCCTTGATGCTTTTCTCCAAGCCCATGCACCAGAACACGCCGTTGATGATGACCCTGCGGACGCCTTCGCTGAGAATATCCTCGGAAGCTCCTTGGGTGCTGGCAAAAACGCGGCCTTTCTTGCCTGACTTCGATTCGTATTCACGCACCCAAATGCATGGGCTTGGCGGTTTGTTGGCCAATGGTTTGCCATCGGGCTTCATGGAATCGAGGACCTGATTCTTGCCGAGGATGACGGAACCCTCGATTGGCACTGCGCTATAGGCACCCGCCATGGCGTGCATGTCCGTTACGCCACGGGTCACGGGATGATCCTTCTGCTCGGGAACCACGAACATCCGTGTGCTGAAGCGATGGTTGCTGCCATAATGTCCGGCTCCTTCTCGTGGTCGCCAAGTTTCCCCGATCACTTGGCGCCCAAAACCCCAGTCGTAGCTCTTGTCCCGTGAATTGTAGTTATACTTGCTGTTCTTGCCCTTGAGACCATTGAAGCCGTGGGTGGTGGTTCGCAAGCCAAGCACCGGACCACCACGGTCCAGGTAATCCGTAAAATGCTTCATGGTGGCATCATCGGGAGCGAGGAAGCGAAGGAACAGAAACATCATGTCGGCATCCTTAAGCACTTCCATGCCGGGAATCTTGGAGGAGCCCGGCTTGATATGGCCATTGTCATCCAAACCAAAGAGCACCGTGCACTTGAAGCCGTAGCGATGGGCCAGGATACGGGCAATCGCCGGGCATGTTTCCTCGCCGCGGTATTCGTGGTCACTGGCAATGAATACAATGTGCTTGCCCTTGCCGATTCCAGATTTTCCCTCATAGGTTAGATGCTCGGCTTGAAGCAATGAAGAGAAGCCACTCAGTGAGCAGCAGGCGGCTAGGGCAAGAAGGTAAAGAATTGCTTTCATCAATTAATGTTTTAAGGGCTTCGCAGTGTTTTGTCGATAGTCAAACTTGTATTTGGCATACCTCCTTCAACTGCCATTGCTCAACCTGTTCATCACGACGTATTCCCGGAAACAGAAAAGGCATCATCCCCGGGTAATCTTTGTGACATAGAATACGGGATGGGAAAAGCACTGACGTATTTAATATGCCCGCCATTTTTCCCCTGTAGCCTACCTCTGCAAAAGCAATGAAGAAATTATCCCTGCTGCTCCTCGCCCTGTGCATTCCCTGCCAGGCAAAAAACCCGTTTGTTGAACAGTTTGACAAGAATGGTGACGGCAAACTCTCAAGGAGCGAGATCCCGGAACCCGCAAGGAGAATCTTCGAGAGAGTAGACGCCAACGGGGATGGCTTTGTCACCCCTGAGGAGGACGATTCATTCAAGAAAGCCAGGGGGAAGGGCAACAACCGTGGCAGAGCTCGCAATTCCCCGGCGGCAAAACCCGACCACGGGAACATCAGTTACGGAGAGCACGAGCGTAACGTCTATGACCTCTGGCTTGCGAAAAGTGAAAGCCCGGCCCCGCTGGTCATTTACTACCATGGCGGAGGTTTCCGGGCAGGAGACAAGGGCAGTATCAAGCCGCAACTCCTCAATGCATTGCTGAAGAAGGGCATTTCTGTTGCCGCCGCCAATTACCGCCTTTCCGGTTCTGCTCCCTTCCCCGCCCAGATGCATGACTCCGCCAGGGCCCTGCAGCACATCAGACTCAACGCAAAAAAATACAACATCGACCCTGAAAGGATCGCCGCGACCGGAGGTTCAGCCGGTGGACATATTTCACTCTGGCTTGCCTTCCACGATGACATGGCCAACAAGGAGAGCAAGGAGCCCCTTGAAAGGCAAAGCACACGCCTGAAGACTGCTGCGGTAACAGCCGCTCAAAGCTCCATTGACCCACGCTTCATCCAGGAGCTGTTCAATACCGACCAGGTCAACCTCGCCGTTGCCCAGCTCTTCGGGATGAAAGGTCCTGAAGACATTAATAATGCAAAATTTCATTCCCTTTTTGAGGAAGCCTCCCCCCTCACCCACCTGACCCGTGATGACGTGCCTGTATTGGCATACTACAATCAGGCCAATACAGAGCTCCCCAAGAATTCAAGCGGCAGGGAGCACATTCACCACCCGAAGTTCGGGATCATCCTGAAGGAGAAAATGAAAAAGGCAGGCCTTGAGTGCCAACTGCTCCTCAGGGAGGATCACCCGAGAGAACCCATCGACAAGTTTGTTACATTCTTTGTCGAGAAACTCGGCATGGACTCACCGGAATAGAACACGCTTACCTCTCGCGGTAAAAGCCGGGAAATTCCTGCAGGCAACAGGCCAAATAAACTGTATATTCATCCAGTGTTGATGCACCGGATTCGATTCTTCATACTGCTGGCCGGGATTGGATTAACCCTCCTCCAGGCCCAGCAGGCAGTTGCCGGAAACCGGGACCTGATCTTTGCCACAGAATTCAGGCCCCTCCTGGCAAAATACTGCCATGATTGCCATGGTGATGGAAATGCCAAGGGAGATATTTCACTTGATGACGCCGGCAAAGGCGCACAGAAACTCGACAACCACGAGCTCTGGTTGCGAATCTGGAAAAACCTCCGCAGTGACCTCATGCCCCCTGCCGGAAAGAAACAACCCGGCGAGGAAGAGCGACAGAGAATGCTGGAATGGATTGAGCGCAACGTCTTCCTTCTCGACCCGGATCACCCGGAGCCGGGACGCGTAACGATACGACGCTTAAACCGGGTGGAATACGGACACACAATCCAGGACCTGCTGGGAATAAACTACAACGTTACTGAGAACTTCCCTCCTGACGACACCGGCTACGGCTTTGACACCATTGGCGATGTCCTGACAATCTCGCCCTTGTT
>CAWVVE010000155.1:0-5582 GCA_963933075.1 uncultured Verrucomicrobiaceae bacterium
AAGCGCCACGTTGGTAAAGATCGTATTCCGGGACAATGCCGCCATTGCATTGGGATTTGATTGATCTGAGGTTCCGGGTGCCACTCCGAAATACCCGGCCTCAGGATTAACCGCATAAAGTCGACCATTGGCGCCAGGCCTCAGCCAGGCAATATCATCACCCACGGTGGTAACCTTCCAGCCCTTATAATGCTCGGGCGGGATCATCATCGAGAAATTGGTCTTGCCACAGGCACTTGGAAAAGCGGCGGCAACGTATGTCTTGGCTCCATCAGGTGACTGGCAACCCAGTATAAGCATGTGTTCTGCCATCCAGCCTCCCTCCCTGCCCATGGAACTGGCAATGCGCAGGGCCAGGCATTTCTTGCCAAGCAGGGCATTCCCTCCATAACCGCTGCCATAGCTCCAAATTGAGCGCTCCTCGGGGAAATGCACAATATACTTCGTCCTGTTGCACGGCCAGGGGACATCCTCCCCGCCATCTGCAAGCGGATACCCAACACTGTGGACAGCTGGAATGAAATCTCCCGAGATTCCGAGCTTGTCCCAGACCTGTCGCCCAATCCTGGACATAATACGCATGTTGACGACCACATAAGGGGAATCAGTAATTTCCACGCCAACCTGTGCCAGGGGCGAGTCCAGCGGCCCCATGCAGAATGGTATCACATACATCGTGCGCCCCTGCATACAGCCCTCAAAAAGGGGCTGCAAAGTGGCATGCATTTGCTGCGGATCACACCAGTTATTCGTTGGCCCGGCATCAACCTCGCTCCGGCTGCAAATGAAAGTACGCGACTCAACACGGGCAACATCATCCGGATCCGACCTGGCAAGGAAAGATTCCGGGCGTTTTTCATCATTCAGCCTGATAAAAGTGCCTGCCTCCACCAGCCCGTCGCATAATCGGTGGTATTCAGTATCCGAACCATCACAGAAATAGACCGTATCCGGTTTACATATCGCAGCGATACCCGCAACCCATTGCCTAATCCTGGCATGTCCAATCTCAGAGGAGTCCATAGGTTCCCTGTGATACACCCGATTGCCCGTCCGGAAAAGCTTTCTGAGTGATATTGGAAATATGCTCAAGCCTCTGCTATATGCACGTAATGCATACACCTCCAGATTCGAGCCTTCCGGCCATTGATCGCTTGCGGAAAATCGTCAATATCCTGCGCTCGCCGGGTGGCTGTCCATGGGACATTGAACAAACCCAACAGAGCCTTATCCCAAATGTCCTCGAGGAAGCCTACGAGGCTGCTGATGCAATACGCAGCGGTAATATCGAGCACATGAGGGAAGAACTCGGTGATCTCCTGCTACAGGTTGTCATGCAATGTGAAATCGCCTCAGAAACCGGGAAATTCGTCATGGAGGATGTCGCGCACGATGTTTCCGAGAAACTGGTGCGTCGCCACCCGCATGTTTTCGGTGACAGCAAGGCTGATGACAGTGAAGCCGTATTAAAGCAGTGGGAAAAAATCAAAGAGAGTGAAAAGGGTGATGCACAAGGACGTCTGCTGGACGGTCTACCCGGAGGCCTGCCTTCCCTGATGAAAGCAGGGAAAATCCAGAAGAAAGTCGAGAAGGTTGGCTTTGACTGGCCAAGCGCAGAGGCAGTGATCCCAAAAATTCGTGAAGAGATCGACGAGGTCGAGGAAGTGCTCAGGAAAGGCAACCCGGGAGCGGACGATGCCGCACTAGGGGAGGAACTCGGTGACGTCCTGTTCGCAGTCACAAACCTGGCACGTAAGCTTGGCATGGAATCAGAAACCTTACTGGCAGCGGCCAACGAGAAATTCATCCGGCGCTTTGATGAGCTTGAGAATCTGCTTGAAGAGCAAGGCACCAATGCCGAGCAAGCCGAAATAGCGGAAATGGAAATAGCCTGGGAAAAGGCCAAGGCTCAAGTCGGCTGAGAAGTTCTGGTCAGCCGGCGGTCTTTGCGATTTAATTCTCTACCATCATATCCACAATGGAAATCCTGCAACAACTCCTGACTTTGTTGATGCTCCTGCTCCTGCAGGCGGTGCTCGGCTTCGACAACCTGCTTTACATCTCGCTGGAATCCAAACGGGCCCCTGCTGAGAAGCGGGCATACGTGCGCAAAATGGGCATCGCCGTGGCCGTCATTGCGCGGATCGTGCTGCTCTTCCTGCTGACAAGCGTAATTGCCATGTTCACGCACCCGTTCCTTAAGCTTGCCTGGTCGGGGTTTGTCGAGGGCAGCTTCAATCTTGAGAGCGTAATCGTCCTACTTGGCGGTATTTTCATCATCTACACCGCCGTGAAAGAGATCTTCCACATGATTGGCAGCAATGTCCTTGATGGTGATCAGGAAAAGCGCTCAGGGAAGTCCACAGGCGTTGTGATCTTCACGATCGTGCTGATGAACCTTGTCTTCTCCTTTGACTCCATCCTCAGCGCCATGGCACTGGCTCAACAGCCAGTAATGGACAATGCCGGTAACCCCACCGGTGAAACCGAGTATATCATGTGGGTTATGGCAACAGCCATCATCCTCAGTGGCCTGCTGATGATTCTGCTTGCAAATAAAGTCTCGGAATTCCTCGAGAAAAACCGCCTCTATGAAATTCTCGGTCTGTTTATACTGTTGATAGTCGGCGTGATGCTGGTTTCCGAAGGGGCACACAAGGCGCATCTCAAGTTGTTCGGCAACCCGGTCATGCCCATGACCAAGACAACATTCTACTTCATAATCGCCATCCTGGTGGTCATCGATATTGTCCAGGGAAGGTTCCAGAAAAAACTCATCGCAAAACGGAACAAGATCGCGCTGCAGGGCAGGGCAATAAAACCTTAACCAAACAGGCATTCCCACCTTCTCGGACCGCATCAAGGGGGAAAACTATCGAGGCAGGAAAAATCAGCCTCCTTGGTCCTGTCTGGAGCCCTCTAAAACCGCATCAATTGCCTGGGCAGCACTGCCAACAATTCCGGCCTCATTACCAAATCGTGCCGGCAGAATACACAAGTCATCCGCAATAACGCTTGAGACACTGGCACGGATTTTCTTTTCCAGCGGATCAAATAAAAGATCAGCCGCATTTGCCACACCACCACCGATCACAAAGGCATCAGGGTTGATCAACCAGGCAATACTGGCAAGCAGTGAGCCAAGGCACTCGGCAACATGCAGCCAGAGCTGACAGGCCTGGGGGTCACCTTCTGCCGCCAGTTCAGCCACGCTTCTTGGTGTCCATCCCCCGGCAGGAACCGGCTGGTCATGCAACCGGGCGGCGGCAAGCTCACTGATTTGGCGATTGCCAATGTATCCCTCGAGAATACCAGGAAGTCCGTAGGGGCCTTGGCTGCCCTGATGATCAATCGACATTTGCCCGATCTCCCCGGCCGCGAAGCTCGACCCGCGATAGAGTTTTCCGTCAATGATCAGCCCACCACCTATTCCTGTCCCGAGAGTAAGGGCCACGACATTGCTCAAACCCCGTGCCGCTCCATAACGCCACTCGGCATAAGCCATACAGTTTGCATCATTATCAATGACAACCGGAAGCCCTGTCTCTCTCTCGAGAATTTCGCGCAATTCGATACCCTGCCAACCCGGGACATTGGTCAGGGTATGGACAAAACCACGCTCAAAGTCCACCAGTCCCGGCACACCACAACCCAAGGCGATCATATTTCCATGCCGCCTTCCAATCCCGGCCACACTCTCTGCGATGGCGCCAATCAAATCATCAACCGCCCCATAGGATGAGGTCTCAAGAACAACCGGCTCGTCACCACCATCCATGAGGATATCAGACAATGCCCCGATTTTGACCGATGTGGCACCGAAATCAATCCCGATTGCTCGCAAGTCGCTGGTATCAGTCATATTCATTTAGAGACATTAAGGCCGCCAATGATGCGCAGGCCCTCAAGGGTCAGGTTGTCGTGTACAAGGTGAATCGCCGGGATACCTTCAGCAATCAGAGTTGCATAACCGCCGGTGGCAATGACCGGCGGATCTTCACATCCGAGTTCATCGACAATCGCCCCGAGGATATCCTTTACCAGGCCGCGATAACCCAGAACAGCACCCGCCTGCATCGCCTCCTCGGTAGACTTGCCAATGACGGATCTTGGTTCCTTGAGGTCAATCCTTGGTAATAGTGCCGTGTGATCAAACATATACTCAGTCATTGCCGCGAGACCCGGGGCAATGACCCCGCCAACATAAGCGCCTGCTTGGGAAATAATGTCAAAGGTAACGGCGGTTCCGAAATCAACCACCACCGCCGGTGCGCCATAATAGCAAACAGTTGCGGCAGCATTGGCCAGACGGTCGCCCCCAATAGTTTCAGGAGCCGGGTAATCAATGCAAATACCCAGCTCTATGGAGGAGGAAACCTTTAGCACACGATCCTCCCCGAAAGTTGCCTCGATCACCTTGCTTTTATCAGGAACCACGGAGGAAAGCACCACTGAAAATCCGCCCTGTGGTAACTCCCATGGCAAACCACGAAGAGCCTCAACAGTAATTTCCCCGGTTGGAATCAACAATGGCTCCGCCTCAATTTCCGCCACTCCGGAGGGTGCGATCTTGGTCATTGAGTTGCTGATATCAATCAGCAGGTAATGAGGCATTAAGGGCATTGGTTCTTAGGCTTGCCCGTGCAAATGCCATCGGTAAAGAGAAATGTTATTCAAATAAAAAAAAGAGGAGCGGCGGGGCACAAGTGTGCCTCGCCGTCCTTCTCTCTGTTTCACACCCTACTAATGCTCTGGCAAAAACCAGAACTCAGGGAAGATCTTATTGATTCAATATACTTCAGTCTCCACAGGTAAAACTTATGGTGAATGGATACCCTTCAACTTTAGCTCTGCGCATATGCGGGAGCACCGTGTTCCTCAACGTCAAGCCCCTTGATCTCGGTCTCCTCGGAAACGCGCACCCCCATTACAGTCTTTGAAAAGCAGGGTGCATGCCAAAAATCGTGAAAAAACTGAGCCCTAACAGTAAAGTGCTAAGCAACATAGCACCTCAGGCCCTTGGATGAGCCGTCTCATAGGCCTTTTTCAATCTCTCAGTACTGACATGGGTGTAGATCTGGGTCGTCGAAAGACTGGAATGCCCAAGGAGGGTCTGCACACTGCGCAAATCCGCACCATTATCCAGCAGGTGTGTGGCAAAACTGTGGCGCAGCTTGTGCGGGCTGACATCGACGGGCAAACCGGCAAGAGTAGTGTATTTCTTTACGATATTGGAAACCCCCCGGGCCGAGATACGAGATTTTGATTTACTTATAAACAGGGCGCCCTCACTGATCTTTGCCTCGCCGCGATATTTCTGCAAGGCCTCCAGAGCATGTGAGCCAAGGGGGACAATGCGTTCCTTGGAGCCCTTTCCAACCACCCGGATCGTTTCGTTAAAAAAATCAAAATCCTCCACGTCAAGTCCGGCAAGCTCCGCAAGGCGCAGGCCGGTACTGTAGAAAACCTCAAGAATAGCCGCATCACGCGCAGCACTCCATGCCGGTGCCTGCTTCGGCTGTTTGACCTTGAAAGGAAGCGCCAGGAGCTCTTCAACCTGCCTGATTGTCAGAACCAGTGGC
>CAWVVE010000156.1:0-5572 GCA_963933075.1 uncultured Verrucomicrobiaceae bacterium
TGACTCCGGAAAGGGAAATCGGCGTAGAACCCGTGTTTTGTAACTCGATAAACTCAAAATCATCCGCGTCATCAAACCCCGCCGCCATCTCGTCCTCGGATACATTCCCGGGATTGTACATGATTTCGCTCACCCGGAGCTCTGCAAAGGCTCCCTGTATAAAGAACACCGCCTCACTCAGGGCACTCCATTCACCGCTTATTGTTTCCCGCGCGCGCGCCTTTATACGCATGTTCTCATTGACTGTGACCTGGTCCCCGGCAATAGCCTGTTGCGCAATCCCACCGCCGGGTTCTCGTGGATCAACACCCTCAACCGAGTAGTAAATCTCCCCACCGGGAACAGCCCCTGCGATGTCCATTACAAACCCGCTGGGCACCTCACCTCCATGTTGTGAAAACTCCGGTGCGGGGATTGCCGGATAGAGACCATCGGCAACCAGCTGGGCAAGAACAACCGCAGTGCGGTCCGGGAAGAAGTCATCCACCAGGCGTTTACTCTCAGCAAGCCAGGTCTCACGCGTGTAGGGAGCCATTTCCGGGTTGCGGTTGTCACCCCAGCGTGCTGACTCAGCGACAATTGCCCGGTGAATCTGGGTCAGTCTTCCCGAATACATTGATGCGGAGACCTCCGGGGTAAGAATTCCCCCGTTAGCCATCAACACCCGCACGCGGTCAGCAAATGCAAGGCGATATTCAGGATTAAGCAGGAGCCGCTGATGGATGTGAGTCGGCGCCCCCTGGTCATCAGCATCGGTGACGTCGTCAGTCACTGACTGGAATGTCTTCTCCGCATCCCAGTTATGAAAAAGCCACTTACGCTCCGGGTCACTGCGGTGGAAACTGGCATTCCAGTTCTGGAATGCCCAGTCGGCGTTGCCGGCAAAAAAATTGATGGCCATATAATCAATGAATGCCCCGACATCCAGCAGGTCAGCAACTGCCCTGTAGTTCACCTCTATTGAAAGGTCATCCTCCACCGTATCCAGCAGGACAAGGAATGCGTCCGCGCTACCTGCCACCACATTGTCGGAACGGTGCCTTATGATATCATAGCTGGACTTATCCCCTCCCCGATAAGCTGCCGCGAAACTCTCTTCAACAAACTCGTGCAGGCAATAGACTCCCCAGTAGACACCGTTTAGGTAAACGTGCGCATAACTCCCGTGGGGCGCAATGCCTCCCGCCCCATTCTGCAAATCCCCTACGAATTGATCACGAATATACTGGGCACGCAGTTGTTGTGCCGCCACCGGGTGTGTCCAGGCCTGCTGATTGGTGGCATCCAGGATCACGGTGTTGATACTGTCAGTGGCATCATCCCCAAACAATGGGAAATCCAGTTCACTCGGGCCATAAGGTGCCTTGAATTTCAATCGCATGGAGAGCTTGTCCGTCTTCCATCGATCGGTGCTGGTTGCCCCCTGCACCTCCACGGAGCAATTAATCTGGAATCCTGTTGAGCCGTCAGGAAAAATCAGCTCGGTAGAACAAGCGCGTTCAAATCCCTTGCCGATCGGGTAAATTCCACGCGTCTCGATAACTTCACCATCCCCATTAATGGCCACGGGTTGAGTGGAGAATAAATCCTCGGGATGCAACGCAAGCAAAAGCGAGGGAAGTGAACGCATAGCATTCTCAATAGTTGAGGCATAGAGGGGATCATCAACAACGTCAGGATCCATGGCATAGTCAGCGGCGTAGGGACCGGAAGGGAGATTGCCGGGACCGGTGTCGAAATTACCCAGCTCGCCCCAGTTCCCGGGCAAACCGGCGCCTGTCTGGCGGATGACCTGATGCAGAAACAGGTAAGTATGCGTATCAACATCGGTAGGCTCAAGTCCCTCCTTGAACGCCACGGCCCGCAATACTGTCGTGCCGTTGACAATGAGCGGGGAATTGTAATCCTGCCCGTTTATCAGCGAGGGCTCACTGCCATCAGTAGTGAAGCGAATCCTGGCGCCGGATGTCTTCGTGCTGATCTCGAGGACAAAAGGTAAGTCAAAGAATCCGCGATCAACGCTGAACTTTGTATCCGCCACACGGGCTGACCAGGCCATCCCTGGCAGCAAAACAGCGCACGAGAAACACAGCCCTAGAAAAAGAGCAGTGACACTGAAACCTTTAATATTGAGCGGCATGGTGAGGGAATGCTAAGCGCTCAGCACTATAGTTTACGCGATTAGCAAGGCCTGTAAAGCCAAAGCAAAAAACGTGCACTTCCAGATATGGAGAGGTATCATTGATTCCATGAAATCAATGTTTCTCTGGCTCTCTTTTGCTGCAATTACAACCCATGTCAGCCTGGCCCAGAAAGCCGCAACCGGCCATCACAACATCAGTGCGATATCAGCAAAGGAAATGGTATCAAGATTCAAAAAGGAGAAAAAAAACATTGTTGTCCTGGATGTGCGCACCCCGGAAGAATACGGAAATTCCCATATTGCAGGTGCCAAGCTAATGGATTTTCTGGCTGATGATTTCAAGGCATCCCTCGGTAAACTCGACAAAACGAAGATTTATCTTCTTCATTGCCGCTCGGGAGGACGCAGCTCTTCTGCCTTCGCGATCATGAAGCGACTGGGCTTCCAGTCAGTCTACCACCTCGACGGTGGAATCCTCGCGTGGAAGAAAGCGGGTGGCAAAACGGGCTAGCCTGCTGCCCGGTGTCCACTATGGTATCAACCATCGGGATTGCAGAATCCGGTGCACCAGGATCCTGGCGGGCTCACCCGCGCCTTCCGGGAAAGAAAGGTCGGCAACGACCCTGCGCTCCGGCTCCCATGAGGTCGTCCTCCAAACCGCCACGCTTTCAGGATTGCCTTTTGGCAACACGGCATAGAATGCCCGCGACGATCCTGCCATCCAGATCCTCACCCCGTATCCCTCCTCTATCCCTCCTCTATCCCAATTCCCGCATCCTCAAAATAACGCTGCTGCGGCTCGCTGCGGGTAATGCAAACCCTTAGCCTGCGCTGCTGTGTTGGCCGGCCGGCAATAAATTCAGACCACTCCAGCGCAGCAATGTTCACCCACAATTCCCAGTCAAAGGAGATTTCGCCGGCAACAGTCTGCTCAACGGCCATGGGACGTCTGTCGCCGTCCACTGTGACACCGCGGAATTGCAGGTAACGTGCGCCGGCATTATCTGTTATGAGCAAATCCTCAAAGGCAACGATGCCAACGGGTTCTACAGGGGCGGGTCCGGTAATATTCCCTGATAAGGGGTTCAACCCTGCTCCTTGCCCTTATGAGGGGCAGTAACTGATCCACAGAGCCTGCCGCGGTGACCCGCCGCGCCAGTGCAAAGGCCGCCTCATGGCCCGGAGCGAATTCTATGGGCAAGACCCCGGGCCTGTCCGTGGCTGAAGCCCGGAAATCCTCCGCCTGCCGCGCGCGACGAAGCTCAAGAGCAATGAAAAGCCCTCCCAAGAATAGCAATAAAAAGCCTGCTGCAATGGCAAAACCCCGTCCTTATGGACTTGAAGATTCCCGGGCTTCAAGCGCAACAGGTTCCCCAGTTGCCTCCTGCTAGCCTCCGTTAACCGCGGCCCGTCTCCATGATCGGGTTGGGGAGAGACAATCTCCAGGCCACAGTGAGGGCAATCAGCAAGGCCCCCGGCCTCCTCATTCAACATCTTCATCGCTCTCTGGCAATAAGGGCATTCAAACTGCATGAAATTGCCCTCCAGAATGCATTCTGCATGCCCGCCCAGCTCTTCATCATGAAACGGGTCCACCACCCTTCCGGCAAGCTCACTGCCCTGAGCCGGCAAAAATCCGCCGGTCACGGCGACAATCTCACAATGGGGGCAACGCACTTTGCTTCCCGGGGCGGCAACCACAAAAAAATACCCTCCGCAGCAACTGCACTGCAAGGTAAACTCATCGGCCAGCATTGGAATCAAAGTGTGCGGACCATCAACGACGAGCTCGGGCAATGGTGAGCGAATTCAGTCCAACTGGTATAAACCTCTTCGCCTTCTTACCCGGCTTACCCGGCTTTTCACCATGCCATCTTTCAACACGGAACCCCCTGCGCTCGAAAAGTTTAAGCAGGCCCTTTTTTCCCGCCATGTGACCGGTTCCCACAACGACCATGAATGTCTTGCCCTCTTTCATGATTGCACTGATCTGTTTCGCCCAGCGCTGATTTCTACGATCCAGCACATTCCTGCGCAACTCGGGAACCGTTTTCATGGACTCAAGGATGATCCTGCCGACAGCCTCTTCGTCACCAGTGCGCCAGGCTTCCACCATCCTTGGAAAATCCTCCTCCAGGGTTGCCATCTCATGCAGTGTTGATAACAGCATTTTTTCCTGAACGGCTTTTTCCAGTCCTGCGAAAATCCCAACCTGGAAATCGACGGTTTCAAGCCCCCTTACCGGTTTACGGTCCCTGATTGCCTTGCCCTCAAAATAATTATCAACGCCCAGCTCAGGGCGTGCGCCGAGCTTCATCATCTCGGTAATGGAAAGGGTCATGGCTGCCAGCCAGGGACGAAATCCGTCCATCGCCTCCGCCGGAAGACCTGTTCCTGTCAGGAAATTACGTAAGCGGTTGTATGTCTCGGGCGTAAGGTCATCACTGATCTTCCCTTCCCTGCCATACATTCCCCTGCGTAACGTCTTTGCCTCCACGTTCGGGTCATCACCTGTAGCGATTTCCAGCACCAGTTCATTACTTGCCCTGTATGCCTGTTCAAAGAGTCCCGGCAAGGGATGGTCTTCCTCACTTAGCATGTGGATGGCGCCTGCAAGGAGCACTGTGCCACCACCATCCTTGCCGGTAACCCGCCAGATACTGGTTGCCGGCTCTCCTTCGGCAAGGGCTACAGGGACCGCAAAAACGCAATAAGCCAGCAGGAAAAAAGAAGTTTTGCGGCAGAAATTCATCATGATCAGGGTGAAATTGATATTGTTAAGGGTCCGACAAGCCTGCCGCTTGTAAAATTGAAATTCATCAGTGGAGGAGCTCGGCATCTCAGGATGCATCAGCTGCCATCCTCAGGGAACCTGACACTGGCAAGGGAAAAGCCTGGCGTCTCCCCGGTCATGAACCCGTGAGGCTGCAAGGTTCTATCCGGGGAAAAGAACCCGTGGCGATAACCGGGATGCTAAGAACGACGGCGGCGCTTGAATTCCAGCTGGGCGAGTGACTTGGCAATAACCGCCTGTATAGCCGCGAAATTCTCATCATCCTCAGAGGTGTCAGCAAGGGCATCCTCGGCACGCTTGAGAGCCTCCTCAACGGCATTCTCATCAATTTCAGATTCACCAAGGGCAACATCCACCATGACTGAAACCATGTCACCGGAGGTCTCGATGAATCCCGCCCCAATAGCAAGGTTGGTGGTTTCAGCTCCCTTTGTGTAGGAAAGCTCCCCGGGTGTGATGATCGTCACCACCGGGGTATGGGCCGAGAGGATCTTGAATTCACCCTCCATGCCGGGAATCACAATCGAGTCCACTTCATCTGAAAAGACCTTCTTCTCGGGAGTAACAATTTCGACCTTCAGTGGCATTGGCAAAAAATATGGAATTTCCTTATTGGCACCCGGCTAGGCCTTGTC
>CAWVVE010000157.1:0-5563 GCA_963933075.1 uncultured Verrucomicrobiaceae bacterium
CTCTTTGCCGTATCGCGCCACCAGACCTTCCTCACATAGGTCGCGGAAATAAACTTCCCTGGAGATTTCTTTCGGCAAATCATACTCCGGGTAACGCTCTGAGCTGGTGGCATCAAGTTGCAACTCAAACTCAACCTTCTCGGCAATTTCAAGGGTATTGTCGCAGGCCGCCGGAATTTCCCTGAATAACTGGCGCATCTCCCTGGCCGTCTTGAAATACACCTCCGGCGAATAACGCATCCGGTTCTCATCAAGCACCATGCTGTTCGTGCCGATGCAGATAAGAGCATCGTGGGCCTCATGATCCGCCTTGTCGAGAAAGTGGACATCATTGGCAGCAACCGGCTGAAGTCCAAACTCGCTACAGAATTCCAGTAGCTGGCGGTTGCATTTCTGCTGTTGCTGCATGCCGTGATCATGCATTTCAAGGTAAAAATCCTCCTTGCCGTAAATATCCACAAACTCGCCGAGTTTCTCGCGAGCAATGTCAATCTGTTCCTGTTGTATCCAGTAATTGATTTCCCCGTTGATGCAGCCGCTAAGACAAATAATTCCCCTGGAGTGTTTATCGAGCGCCTCTTTATCAACACGCGGTTTATAATACTGACCATCAAGATGAGCTGATGAGACAAGTTTTACCAGGTTCTCATACCCGCGCTGATCCCTTGCAAGGAGTGTAAGGTGATGGGCATTTGGCAAACCCGGCACTTTTTTCTTATGCTGCATGGACCCGGGAGCCAGATACACCTCGCACCCGATGATCGGCTTCACTCCCGCCTTGACCGCATACTTGTAGAAATCAATCGCACCATAAAGATTGCCGTGATCCGTCATGGCAACGGCAGGCATCTTGCACCGATTAACCTTGGTCATCAGGGCCGACGGACGCACCGCCCCATCGAGTGTCGAATACTCGGTGTGGAGATGAAGATGGACAAAAGAATCAGGCATAAAAGGACGCAGGCACCACACCCCCTCAAAGGTGGTAACAAATACCCCTATCTACTCTACTAAGTAGACAGTGGAAAAGGTTCAAGAATCTTTGTTCAGAAGAGCTGATTTTTTATTCCCCCTCCCCGCCAAAGCGCTGGCTCTCAACGCTCTTTTTTACCATGAGGATACAAACGAAGCCCCCCAGGCTGGAATAATGGCACAATAGCAGATAACTGCCCAGAAAACGGCCTGTTTCCTTGGGAAAATCATGACACAAGCCTTACCTCGGGATCTTTGGCTGTTCCTGAAAATTTTCTTGTCGGTTTGGCACAGGATTAGCTGTATATTGTATTACAAACAATACAATCCGCACGCAGTCTCAAACTCCTTCGGGTACTTGGTGGACCGCCACAAAAAGAACTCTGACACATATAAAAATGAAAAAAATTGAAGCTATCATCAAACCGTTCAAGCTGGAAGACGTCAAAGAAGCACTTTCCGAAATAGGCATTCAGGGCATGACTGTCACGGAAGTGAAGGGCTTCGGGCGCCAAAAAGGCCATACTGAAATCTACCGGGGCAGTGAATACACAGTTGATTTCCTTCCAAAAGTGAAGCTTGAAATCGTAGTGGATGACGCACAGGCCGGGGAAGTCGTCGATAAAATCGTTGATACTGCCAATACCGGAAAGATTGGAGACGGCAAGGTATTCGTCTCGCCGGTGGAAGAAGCAGTTCGCATCCGCACCGGTGAAAAGGGCCCCGAGGCCGTTTCTGTGAGTTAGGCTGGAAGCACACTATAACTGAAAGCATTCAAAAAAAGCGCCGCCGGCAAAACCGGTTGGCGCTTTTTTTGCCTTGCCTGTTCCAGAAAAGCGATAAGTTCGCGCCACATGCAAAGCCCGACCGACTTTCCCGATCCGCCCGACCATGAAACAATCGTCGCCCTTGCCGGAAAAATGCTTGTTGCCAGGGGCAAAGGATTACCGCAACACGGCGAGCCCTGGCATCTCGTCCAGGTAACCGAACCCGCAGAGACGGGAAATGTCGACGAAGTGCCCATCCTGGCATTTGAGGCCCTGTTCCTTACTCCGGGTAAACGAGAGAGCAGCACCTATATTTTCACCGATACGGACAACGAACTGGTTGGGGCGATGTATTGCACCACTTTCATCAGCCCTACGGGAGCCACCTGCATGCGTTCATTATTCTCGAACGTCAATGAACCATCGGAAACCAATGATAAGCAGGCTGAAGGAGAAGTTTAGCCTTCTGCTTCATCTGTTCCTTAAGTAGATATATGGAGCAGAGGGCAAGCAGGCGATTACTGCCCCCTTTGGACGATCAATTTCCAGCCTGACTCAGGCCTCAGTTGATGACCTCCCGGTGCCGGGTTCCCAAACTCGTGTGTCTCCCGGCTGATTAACATTGACCGAAACCTCCACATCTCGCTAATCTTGAGTGGGTTTCCTCGTATCCTGAGTGAAATGCACAAAATATAATCCCCCTGTTTTTAACCATGCCTAACTGCCACCGGTTGCCCCACCAGTTCCTGATCACCGCCTCTGTGTTTTTGCTCGCCTTCACCGGACTCGCCAGGGCGGGCGACTACACTCAGAATTTCGACGGCTTTGCCGACGGCACCACCGACCTCGGTGACGGCACGGTGATGTTCGGCACCGCCAGGGTTGTCAACGGGGCACTGCAGCTGACCCAGGACGGCATCGCCGGGGGCGCGGCCAGCTTCTCGATACCGCCCCTTGCCGAGGCATCAAGCGGCTGGAGAGCCACCTTTGACCTGAGCATTTTCGATGGCTCCGGGAATAACCCACCCGCTGACGGCATGTCCTTCAACTGGGGCAGTGCCCCGCTCGGTGAGCCGGGAGCGGCCGAGGAAGGGATGACCGGGCGCGGTGTTGCAAACAATATCTCCTTTGAAATCGACACTTGGCAGAATGGTGATGCCGAGCAGGGAGTAAACATCTCCAATATTGTCAATGGAGGGGACCAGAATCTGGTCTTCACCGGCGGCCCCATCCTCAATGATGGCACCACGGTCAGCGGCCAGGTTACAATCAGCTGGGATCCGGTCAACGGCGCCTCATTCACCACCACCGGGCTGCTCACTAACGCGGACTTCGAGAATGTGGCTACCAGCCTGGTCGGGAATGACGCCTTCACCTTTATCTTCTCCGGCCGTGTCGGCGGTGCCAACGAGACCAAGACAATCGATAACCTCGTGATCATCACCAACCCGAACCTGGATAATGATAATGACGGTCTTCCCGACTCTTGGGAAGAGCAATACGGCCTTGATCCCAATGACAACGGGCTGGTGGATATAGACAATGGCCCTGATGGGGATCCGGACGAGGACGGGGTTAAAAACGAGGATGAATACGCCAACAGGACCAACCCGATTGATTCCGATACCGATGACGACGGTCTCAGCGACGGGGTGGAGACAAATACCGGCACCTTTGTTTCGGCTGCCGATACCGGGACTAACCCAAGTCTCGCCGACAGCGATGCTGACGGCCTCCATGACGGGGTTGAAAACCCGCTTCTCGCATGGGACCCGGCAAACGCCGCAACCCAACCGGGCACCGATCCCAACAACCCGGACAGCGATGACGACACTCTCAGCGATGGTGACGAGATCACAGCCGGAACCGACCCGACCACCGACACCCGGCCTCCGGCACCTTATGAATACGTGCAGGACTTTGACAACTTTGCCGACGGCACCACTGACCTTGGTGACGGCACGGTGATGTTTGGTACTGCCAAGGTTGTCAACGGGGCTCTGCAACTCACCCAGGATGGCATCGCCGGCGGCTTTGCCAGTTTCTCCATCCCGCGATTGCGCAATTCCGCTCTAGGATGGGAAGCTACTTTTGACCTGACGATCTCCGATAGCGCAGGTGCCAACGAACCCGCTGATGGCATGTCCTTCAACTATGGCAGCGCTCCTCTCGGTGACCAGGGAAGAGCAGAGGAAGGGATGAGCGGGCGTGGTGTTGCAAACAACATCTCCTTTGAGATCGACACATGGATGAACGGTGATGCCGAGCAGGGGGTGAACATCTCTGAAATTGTCAGCGGAGCGGAGCAGGATCTGGCGTTCACCAACGGGCGCATCCTTAATGACGGAACCACGGTAACCGGCCAGGTTAGAATCAATTGGGATCCCGATACCGGTGCATCCTTCACCACCACCGGCCTGCTCACCAATGCCGACTTCGAAGAAGTGGCGACCAGCCTGGTCGGAGATAATAATTTTAACTTCATTATCTCAGGCCGTGTCGGCGGCGCCAACGAAACCAAGACAATAGACAACCTGGTCATCAGCACCGGCAGTGCAGCTGCACCGTTCATGATTACTGACATCCAGATTAATACCGACACTGACCCTGTCAGCGTGGTCTTGGTCTGGGAGGCACAGCCCAATCATCTGTATAAAGTGGAAAGCTCAACGACAATGACTGCGGAAGGAACGCCAGGCGGGTGGCAAGAACTGGATGATGGCGTTGCAGGCGGTGAATACCGCGATACTCTTGTCGGCAGCCCCGAGAAGATGTGGTGGAGGATAACAGATATGGGCCGCTTTTAACTTAATCCCACCGGCCTCTCTTTGCACTGAGAGGGCAGCAGGAAAAGTTACCATATTCCCCAGTATTCCCGGGATCATCTAGCCCGGTCATATGACATTTATCCCGCTTTGCGTTGATGGAATCCGGTATCGCAAATGTTGCGCACCCTCCGAAGCTCTCTTGCGGTCAATGACACTCTAAAGGCGGCTTGAATCGTCAGGAAGCCTAACGATAATCAAGGGGCATTCACTTGTCGCCTGCTGGTAAATAGTGTAAGGTGAGCCAATGGAAACGATTCCCGTTTCCCATCCCCGCCAACTCAATCCCCCCCTATGTTGCGCCAATTTTTCCCCACCACCATTGTCGCTGCGATGCTCCTTGTCTGCTCTCCCTTCGCGGTAACAGCGGGTACATACAGCCAGAATTTCGATAATTTCGCCAACGGCACCACCGACCTCGACGACGGCTCAGTAATGTCCGGTACCACTAGCGTCCAGGCGGGTAAGCTGGAGCTTACCAGAGACGGGGTAGCCGGTGGCTTGGCCAGCTTTTCAATCCCGGCAATGGCAGGATCATCCGGCGGCTGGACGGCCACTTTTAGACTGACGATTTCCGACGGAAACGGCGCCAACGACCCCGCCGACGGCATGTCCTTTAATTATGGGAACTTTGACCTTGGTGAACTGGGATCTGCTGAAGAGGGAATGGCCGGAGTCGCAACGGTCAGCAACAACATCTCCTTTGAAATCGACACCTGGCAAAACGGTGATACCGAGCAAGGGGTAAATATTGCGGAAAAAGTGGGTGGCGCGACCAACGACATAGCATTTAAGAATGGACGTATCCTCAATGATGGGAGCTCTGTGAGTGGCACAGTCACCGTCACCTTCGATCCAGCAACCGGTGCCTCTTTTACCACTACCGGACTGCTGACAAACGCAAATTTTGCTAACATTCCCATCAGCTTTGCCGGTAACGATGCTTATAATTTCTGCATTTCCGCCCGGGTCGGAGGTGCCAACGAAACCCTCTTGATC
>CAWVVE010000158.1:0-5556 GCA_963933075.1 uncultured Verrucomicrobiaceae bacterium
CCGAAAACAACCTTACTTGCATTGGATAATTCTCATTCTTATCCTTATAGATCCCCATGGCATAATAAGCCCATTCAGGATACACGATATCACCTTCCAGGGAAGCTGATCCGGTCACTTTACCATCCACATATATTCTGATGTTCATACCATCAAAACTGCCGGTAACCCTATACCGCACCCCTGGTTCAAAAGACACATCGGAAACCACCTCCTTGAGCGCTCCCCCAGTAGAAACCCAGAAAACAAAGGAACTCTCGTTATAGCCAAGTAACCACCCCCTTTCGTAGTCGCCGTTGTCCTGAGCATAGGAAATTACGCCTCCCCATGGTTGACCTTTAGTAACAACAACATCAGCTTCGACAGTGATTTGTTTCGATGGCAGCGTCGCTGGGTTGATCCCTTCAATGGCAATGCCCCCCGACACCCCAGTGATCCACCCTCCATCCCCTTCGAACTTGGGAGCGGACAAGAGGAGCGCATTCAGGGATTTTCCGCTGTCAGTAATAGCGGAACCCGTCCAGTGACTCTTCGCAAAGTTCCATTGATGAAGCGGTTTCTCATTCCCTGACAGGACAGGGCTAAGAAGCATTGTAAAGAAACACAGAAATAATGAGAACCTGAGCATTGAATAAAAATAAGTCACAAATCCCCATTAATACACCCCGGTTTTTCAAAAAAGTCAGAAACGCGTCAACGGATCACATCTTGCAACCTATAACATCCACGATTTATTAACCTTCCGTGGGACTCCCAAGATCAATAGAAAAATGGTTATTGCCATACATTCTGCGCAAAAGGAAGAAATACCCCCCTTCCGAACATTTAATCCTGACAATTTGCGATCATTTTGAGCCTTTTCATAAAGCTGACCTCAAAACCGCAATTCTACGCGTAAAAAAATGGCAGGACCTGTATGCGCGAGGCACAGGAAATTTTCACGACTCATCAGGGATTTCTCCACGCCATACATTCTTCTACCCAATCGAGCAATACAATGCGGAAGTTGTTTCGGCCATCGCCGAGCTCTGTTCGGAAACTGGATGCGAAACAGAAATACACCTACACCACGATGATGACACTGCTGAGAACCTGCATGCAATCATCGCCAGAGGAAAAGCAGAACTTGCCAGCCACCGACTTCTCTCCTCAGACCGTGCAGGAAACATCGTTTTCGGATTTGTCCATGGAAACTGGGCCCTCGCAAATTGTGACCCGCGAGGGATTAATTGTGGAGTCACCGAGGAAATCGAAGTGCTTCAGAAGTCAGGCTGCTATGCGGATTTCACGATGCCATCAGCACCCCACCCCACTCAGCCAAAAACTATTAACTCCATTTACTACTCAACGAATAAAGGGTGCCGCCCCCTAGAAAATGGTCACGCGTCTGCCGTCCACGCCCCAAAAAGAACAGGGTTGCTGATGGTTCAAGGACCACTGGGATTAAACTGGCAAAGAAGGAAGTGGGGATTAATTCCCCGCATCGAAAACGGGTCGCTCACCGGGGCCAACCCCCCCACACTTCAACGGATGCAGCTGTGGGGGAAAATCAAAATTCAGGTCTCCGGCCTACATCAATGGACGTTCATTAAACTCTATACTCACGGCGCACTGCCGGCAAACCAGGACATGCTGCTCGGCAAGCCCATGGCTGATTTTTACCAATCCATGAACAAATTGTCGCTTTCGGGACAATCTCCCAAGCTGCATTATGCCACTGCTCGAGAAATGGTTAACATGATACACGCAGCAGAAGAAGGAATGACAGGCAACCCTGATGATTACCGCAATTACCGCTATCGCAGTATCATGCACCACCCTGTGAAAAATTAACCGAGGGCGGCTTTCCATAATAGCCCCCTAGGTTCATAGTGCCTGCTAACACCGGTCTTGCCGAATAATATGTAAAGGCATAACCATGTTCTCTAAGAGGGGGATTCATGCTGAAATACCAACGTGACACTAAGCGGCCGATGCTGAGAGCGACCTTGGCTCTCAACCGCTGCACGTGCAACGACCCACCCTCGCCGGCTAAAAACATAATCGAGGCGCAGCCATGCCGCACCGAGGCTAAAGAGGTTCCTGGTAATCCCCGGAAATGTATACCCAAACCCGCTTCCTGCCTCGTAATGAGAATCCTTCCAGTGCCCGGCAAACAAGCGATAAATGTAACCGTTGTCAGGCATGTTAAAGTCGCCGGCAATAATTGTCGGCAAAGCGTCCTTATTCACTTGATTGATAAAATATTCCGCTTGATCGATCCTCTGCTGCCAGTAATCCTCATAAATAATTCGCTTCTTCCCCAATGAGGTTCCCGGGATACCCAACACGCCTCCAAGAAAACCCCCACGCTTGCAGTCGGTGAGAATATCGCGCGGAGTTGGAAAGTGCACATTATAGAGGGCAAACTTGACCCCTCCCGGCAATTGCAGTTCAAGCCGCATCGCCAGCAAGTCTCCCCGCCCGGAATCAACCTCCCGGCTTTTGTGCGCTGAGCCACTGTCAAAAACCACCCTTTGCGGGGATCGCACCTCTCTGCAATCAAGGATTGGCCATTTACTCATGGCAACAAACTCCCCCATTGACTGTATATATGGAAATTCCCTGTATCCTTCCGATCTCCTGTAGTTTGTCTCCCTTCTAGGAACCTCTTGCAGGAGAATTACATCCGGCTGCTCATGATTCTTAAAAGGCTGCAGGCTATAGCTGGAATTCTGCCCGCGATTGAAGGTCATTACCCGGACAGTCAATCCATTGGCAATATCAACGTCCGGGGACAGCCACCGTAAACGCCACCCCATGCTAAAGATGATAAACAAAATTAAAGCTACCGGATGGATCCAAAACCAACGGCGCCAAAAAAACCAGCCAACCAATGCAAATGGCAACAATGAAAAAATCCATATCGACTGAGGCAAATAAAGCAAGAAGGCAAAGGTGGCATTGCGCTCGCCAACAAGAGGATTAACAACGCAGGAAAAGATCAATAGTAAAATCGGGTAAGCCAGGGATATGCCGCTGAGAAAGGGTAAACAGCGCGCCCTGAAAAAGCCAATTGCCGAATTTCCAGCCTGTTGAGAATCAGTCACTCCGAATTTATAATGCACACATCAAAGCGCATTCTCAACCGATGAATTGAAGGCATCCCCCTGCAACTCATCCTTGACCATCCCCGATTCACGAATCAAAAGCGCTATCACAATGAGAGTGAAAACGGCGAGAACAACAAGCATTACAATAGACTCAACCACGCTGAATCCGCGCAATGATTGAGCATTAGAGCCACAGTGAACATGCCCAGTTTCGAACGAGTTATCCATATTTATGATGACGAATAATTACTCTAGGTCATCCTGCTCCCGAGAAATTCGTAATGATTTATTCTCAATCTCACGCGGGACGAACTTTTTCGGTGACCAAACGCTGGCAGACGTCCCTCCGAAATAATCCCCTGCCCTCATTTGTCGGGCAGGCGATTTACCCTTAATTCCCGCTGATGAACAATTCACAATTAATGAAACCATTAAAAGTACTAAAATTGTCAGGATAGCTGAGCTTATTGTAGCGCCCCTTGGCGCTTGTTTTTGTTTCACTCTTGGTTGCATCTTGTCAAGATATCCACAAGTCTGTCAATAACATATATATTTGATACATCTTAATAACTAAAATAGCTTAACTTGGAAATATTCAACATGCAGAATATTCAAGCAGCATTCGCATACACTGTTTAGCAGTGTCATAAACCCCATCAAAGATGAAAAACGCAATCCATCGTTTCCTCACTCTGGATGCCAGAAACATTATACCGGAAGTTTATTTCGGATTGTTATTTATCTATGCAGCCCTCCTGTTCACAACGATCAACAGCATTTACTCTCAGGATATTTCCTCTCCCCGAAAAATACTCTGGATTCTCTTTGTCATTGTGACGCCCATAGCCGGAATGGCAATATATACACTGAGATGCCTCTTAACTGCCGAACACTCATTCCTCCGGTCCATCGGATTATTACGCAGCAATAATACCGGAAACTTCAAAGCCAATTAGTGGGAGACTGCGTTTAATTTATTTCGACATACAAAGCGTGCATTGCCTGGCATCAACACACTCACTATTGACCAGATTTGTCATAAGGACCGTTGCAATCGGAAACTGCCTTGCCGTTACGTCACTTGCCATCGCGGAAGACCGCCAAAGCAAGGGGTATTTCCCAACAAGAACAGACACATATTTGCTCTCCGGGGATTTATTGGGAAGTGCGGGTTACCCGCGCTCAAGGGCGCCATTGCACAGCGAGTCAGGAGGGCCGGATTTAAGCACAACAGGCATATGGAAATATGATGACCCCACTGAAAATTTCTTCGAGAAACACAGTGAATTTTTCAAGCCTCTTGACTCCGCTCTCGGATTTTTCTCGCCGCGGGAATCAATAACAATTGAATCTGATGACAGTTCGGATCTCAACTTTTCCCTTGATCCCGGACTTCCATTTACAAGGCAGTTTAATCCGGATCTGGCACACCTTAAAGCAGGACCATTCCACTTTGATCTTCTCACTGTCTCCTCTAAGGCCCTTTATTCAGACTACGAGTCCGACATTCGCGAACTTAATCACGAAGATGGATTACTCAGCATAATCGAGCTAACCGGCAGGGCATATGCCCGCCTAACCGATGATCTTTACTTGTCTTTTGCAGGCACTCTGTATTACCTGCCCGGCGATGACAAATGGGGAGTCGACCTTGGAGGCAGGGCCCGTTCATATGCACGCCTAAACTGGAACAGGAAGGTTAGCGTTTGGGACATTCATTTGTATGACGAGTTCAAGGTACTGCACCGCTCAAATGATATGCTGGACCCCATGGAGGTTGACGAAATCGAGCGCGCCGGCCGGTATCGGCTCGGCAGGGTCGACAACTCGAGAGTAAACGGTTATTTTGATGCCAATGGACTAATCTATAGCAACGTAATTGCCCTGCAGGCAATGCGCCCATTAGGCAGTTATTGGAGCTTTTGGTCAAAGCTTGACCACGCGGACTTCTGGCAAACCTCCCAATTTGTCGACCACTATACACGTGACAGGGCTCAATTAATGCTTTCACATGAGGGAGACAATCTGTCTTTCCCTCCTTTTGTCACCTATGACGTAAGAACCAGAGACGAATTTGAAACTTTTCAGCAACAGGCGTGGTTGGGAGCAAAGGGCAGATTCACCGAGAACCTCCGTGGCACAACCCGTGCCGGCTATTATTGGGATAGCGGAACGCCCGGATCACGCAATCGCGAAAGCATTCTTTATGAGGGCGGTTTAACGCATGAAATAAATTCATCTACCCGCCACTCACTTTATTCCGGTCTGATTTACGACGACGACATCTACGGAGATGACGGTTTATACAACTACACGCGATACACTTTATCACACAGTTTCAGCCCACGCCTAACAACACGAGCATTTTGCGGAATACAGAATCGGCAAGACGACCAGGATCTTGACCGCTGGAATATGGGACTTCACATCTCAGCAAACATAACCGATTATATAAACCTTACGC
>CAWVVE010000159.1:0-5540 GCA_963933075.1 uncultured Verrucomicrobiaceae bacterium
GGGTGTGCCTTTCCTCTCTGGGCCCAGCGGAGTACGGATGATCCCAGTGGTCCTGATGTTGTCCGTGTGCGGGCGGTTGGTGAGCAGTTCAAGTGGACAATGCATTATCCCGGCCCCGACAATAAGTTCGGCTTGTCGAAAAGTGAGCTTATTAGTGGTGGCAATCCCCTTGGTATTGACCCGGAGGATATCAATGGCAAGGACGACTTTCTTTATACTGAGTTGGTTCTTCCAATTGACCGTGAATGCATCGTGACAGTTACCTCCAAGGATGTGATTCACAACCTTGCCTTGCACCCGATGCGCATGGCGCAGGATGCCATCCCCGGCTCAGTTGCAGACATGTGGTTCAAACCGACTTCGACGGGGCGCTGGGAGACCGTCTGCGGACAGTTATGTGGAGCAGGACATGCGGGAATGGTCGGCTACATGGAGGTGATGACGCAGAAGGACTTTGAGGCCTGGTATAAGGACAACGTGCCATCTGTAAAGGAGGACACGTTGCCTGAAGCAAAGCCCAAGGGTGATGAGGATGAATCATCCAAAGCATCCTGAGAAAGTGGAACCTGCTGGGGAATTCATGCTGGCGAGGGTAACTGGGTGAATGGCTGGCGGATTTCCCCAATGTCATTAATTTAAGTCTATTTCTTGACCAGAGCCGGTGAGCGAAATAACCAGGATCAAGCCAGTCGAAGCAGTCAGATCCTCTTTTACCGGGGAGGATTTCATGTCCCTGACCAAGGCCAGATTGAGTCTTCTGGTGATCGTGACTACCATCGTGGGCTATTTTCTTGCATCAAAGTCAGTGATGAATGGTGTGGACTGGGTCAACCTGCTGCACACGGTTATTGGCAGCGTGTTGGCTGCTGCTGCCGCGTCGATCTTCAACCAGTTAATGGAGATAGAGATCGACGCCAGGATGGAGCGAACTGCAAGTCGGCCCTTGCCAAAAAGAAAACTTCCTGTTGCCGCGGCATTCTCCATTGGTTGGTTGCTTGCAGCCCTGGGAATTATCCACTTGGCGGTCAAGGTGAATTTCGAGGCTTCCGCAATCGCTGCCGCGACATTGGGGGTCTATGTATTTATCTATACACCGATGAAGTGCATCTCGAGCGTCAATACCATTGTCGGTGCCGTTTCCGGCGCCCTGCCTCCTTTGATTGGCTGGTTTGCTGCCGGGGGCTCGGTTAGCATTGAGATGTGGTTTTTATTTGCACTGCTTTTCCTGTGGCAATTACCCCATTTCCTGGCGATTAACTGGATGTATCGTGACCAGTATGAGTCTGCAGGATTTGTGATGTGGTCAAATGGCGATGAGAGCGGGGGACGGACCTCGGCACTGGCACTGGTTTTCAGTGGCGCGTTAATGGCTTTATTGACTGTCCCGTTGATTTTCGAGTTTGCCAGCTGGTGGGCAGTGCTCGCCCTGTGCGTTGCAGGAATGGGCATGTTTTTGTTGGCCCTGAACTTTCGATTTACCCGCACCCGGGTGGCAGCCCGGAAACTTTTCCTTTATACGCTGCTGTTTCTTCCCGTGTCCCTTGGGTTGTTAATCCTGGGATGGCAGGTGTAGAGATTACGCTGGTCTGAACGTTAATATCAGGCAATGTGTGGATAAGGATGTCCGAGAAAGTCAGGCCAAGAATCAATCCGTGGAGTATCTGGGTGCTGATTGCAGTCATGTTTGGCGGTATCCTTATTACATTCAGCTGGTTGAGGACCCTTGAGCGGCAGTTTGACGAGGGCAAGCCGCCCGAGGTGAGGCCCGTGGAGCGACTGCGCAGCGATGATCAGGGGGGTAAGCAGGCGGAGTTGTTCAACCGTGACGGATTGCTTTACCTAGTAGGTTACTTTTATGCCGGGGATGAGGTGGAGGCACTGGCGGTGTGTCGCCGTATGCAGGCGATACGTGCCCCATTTATCGCCGATCGGAGAGTGAAAATGGTGGGTATTTCCATGGCTCCCGACCTTGACAGCCCGGCAATTCTCAACAGCTTTGCGCTGAAGCATGGCTATACCGGGGAAGAGTGGATTTTCCTCTCGGGAAACCGTGACCGTATGCGCAAATACATGAACAAGACATTCCGATACCCGGGGCATGCCAAGCCGGACAAGGAGCGTAAGAGCGAAACGGATCTTTATGCCCGTGAATTGCGTGTCACGCTTGTCCACGGTGGCAATGAGGATAAGGAGGCCTTTATTCGCGGAATTTACTGGGAGGGAAGGGCGAAAGGTGAACTGCGTAATGACAAGATGGCTGAGAGCCATATCCGTTACCTGCTGGATAAGGACATGCCGGTCAGGAAGGAGAGTGCCGATGAACAGGGAAACTAAAATCGTTTACGGTCTTGGATCCATGGCCATCCTGGCAATTGCCGCTTATCTAGTGCTTTGGAAAATCAGCAGTTCCCATCTCGTTGTTCACCAAGGAAAGGATGATCCGGAGATAGAGCGCGTTGTGGACCGGGACATTGAGCTTGTTGATGCCAACGGTGAAAAAAGGCGCTTCAGCGACCTTAAAGGAAAGGTGTGGCTGGTCAGCCATGTCTTCACCCGTTGTCCGGGACAATGTGCCGGTGTCAGTGCTGCCCTCGATGAACTATTGGCCAAGGTGAATAATAATGGACTTCTGCATGTGGTCTCGGTCAGCCTGGACCCGGTTCATGATCGGCCTTCACAACTCGCCAAGTTTGCAGAACAGCATGAGCTGGTCAGGGACAACTGGTGGTTTGTCACCGGCGAGGCAGAGGAACTGAACAGTTACATGAAGGATGTTTTCTGGCTGTCGGCACAGGAGCGCCCCGAGTCGCGGAGAAACAATGTGAATGACCTGTTTATGCACGAGCCGAGAGTGGTTCTGGTTGATCACAGGATGCGTATTCGCGGCTGGTATTATCCCTTTGATCCGACCAGTGCCGGTGCATTGGAAAGGGCTATTGAAGAAACGGTAAGTGCTGCAAAGAAATCCTCCTGAAAAGACTATGACCCTGAGCGATCTTCCTGCCGTTAATGCAACACTGAATGCCCTGGCCACCTGCTTTATCATTGGGGGTCTGGTTTTTATCAAAAAGGGCCGGAAACGGGCGCATGTCACATGCATGATCACGGCGATCGTGGTGTCCGCAATCTTCCTGACCTGTTATTTAATTTACCACTATTGGCACCCGGTTACCCGCTTCACGCATCCGGGTTGGCCGAAGGCACTTTACCTGACAATCCTCTTTACCCACATCCCGCTTGCCATCCTGGTGGTTCCCCTGGTCCTGCTTACTGTCATCCCGGCTCTACGCCAGCGTTTCGACCGGCACAAGCGTGTGGCTCGCTGGACATATCCGGTGTGGCTTTATGTTTCGGTCACCGGGGTATTGGTCTACATGATGCTCTACCAATGGTTTCCCGCCGTTGCGGGGTAGTGTCAGCGGCGACTTGTCAGCAGCACCCTGCCATTGCATAGTTACCTGTCGTTATGCGTTGTTTACTGACATTTTTTTTAGCCGGATTGCCACTGGTTGCCAGTGGCGGGTTGACTTTTTCCGAGCGTAATATTGAACTCAACTCAAAGCCGGCGGATGAGAAGGTGAGTTTCGTCTTCAATTTCATCAATGATGGTAAGAACACCGTCCATATTGAGGACGTGCATGTCTCCTGTGCCTGCCTGAGCGCAAAGACCGACAAGTTATCATATGCCGCGGGAGAGAAGGGACGGCTTGAGGCGGTGTTTGCCATCGGCAGTTTTACCGGCGTGCAGCGAAAGACGCTAACGCTGGTCAGTCGTGACGGTGATTCCAAGGAGCATGAGCGTACCGGGTTATTGGCGATCCTCAATATTCCTGACGTGATCACCATTACGCCTGAACTTCTGCAGTGGGCGGTGGGCGAGAAACCCGCAGAAAAGGCTTTCATGCTCAAGGTTACCCATTCCAAGCCCGTCCATATCAAGGAAGTTACCTGTTCGCGTGAAGGATTTTCATTCAGGGTGGTAGAGAAGGAGAAGGGGCGGGTTTATGAGATTTATCTCAAGCCTCAGCAGACAGGAAAACCAATGCTCGGCTTACTTAAGATTGAAACTGATTGCGAGATATTGAAGCATCGGCGCAAGCTGGCGTTCTTCAGTATTGTAAGGAAACGCAGATCGTGAGGATTCTCCTGCAGTGTGTTCTGATCGCGGGGATGACGGTGATGGCGACCCTTGCCGTCTACTGCTTCCATCCAAACCGGCCGCCACTCTATTTTGATCCAAACCGGCTTGCAGAGGGGGAGGTGGAACTTGAGGAGGTGCTCAAGTGGATGAGTAAGGCAAAGGTCGTCTGGATTGACGCCCGTCCGGGAGCCAAATATGCGCAGGCTCATGTAGAGGGAGCTTTCCTGCTCAATGAGCGCGAGGATTTCAATGCCCTGCTGCTGCCGATCTATGCGGAACTGTCCAATCGGGCGGACCTTCCCTTCGTGGTCTATTGCGGATCGGACCTTTGTGCGGCGAGCAAGCGCGTTGCCGGCCTCCTGCGTGAGCGGGTGGGCATCGCCGATGTATTCGTGTTAAAGGGCGGGGCCAAGGTGCTTAAGGAGGCAGGAATGTTACCCTGATTCGGGTAACAAGCCTTCAGGTTGCCTGCTTTTTTGCTCCTTTTTTCCGGCCTGCTTTCTTGGCTTTGGGTTTTGCGAGCGACGGGTAGAACTTCGATGGAGAGTGTTCCCTAGTCATGATGGCTTCGATCTTTTTTACAATAGCAGGATTGTCAGCGGCAAGGTTGGCTGACTCACCGGGATCTGCGATGGCATCAAAGAGCCTTAGCGGGGACTTGGTTCCATAGCGGATGGCTTTCCACTTTCCGGTGCGCACGGCCTGCTGGAAGGGATGGTGAATTTCCCAGTAGAGTGGGGGGCGGGGCGGCTGTTTTTTCCCGAGCAGGGTGGGAACAACGGAAATACTGTCTTTCTTGTCGTGCTTGACGCCGGCCAGATTACAGGCAGTGGCGAAGAAGTCGACATGCCCCCAGGCGAAGTTGCTTTGCGTTCCGGGGTTAATTTTCCCGGGCCAGCGGGCAATCATCGGCACCCTCAGGCCGCCCTCGGTGAGTTGGCGCTTTGTTCCGCGGAATGGGCCAGCGCTGTCCAGTGGTTTGACAAAGGGTGGGTTGGGACCGTTGTCCGATGTATAAAAGACAATGGTTTGTTCATCGATGTCGAGTTCCTTGAGCAGTTCCATTAATCGTCCGACATCACTGTCAAGATGAGTGATCATGGCGGCATAGTTCTTTACCATCTGCGGCCATGGCTTGTCGGCATAGGCCTGATCGCTTGGGGTCACGTATTTTCCGTGGGGTAGACAGACCGGCAGGTAGCAGAAGAAGGGTTTTTCAGCACTTTCCCTGATGAATTTAAGGGCGGCATCAAAGATCGGGATGTGCGAGTAGGTCCCCTTTTCAAGGGGCACTTTCTCACCTCCATTCCTGACCAGGTGATCCGTGTAGTAGTCATGGGCATGCACCTGGTCGAGGTAACCGAAGAACAGGTCAAAGCCGTGCTTGTCGGGTGTGCCG
>CAWVVE010000160.1:0-5529 GCA_963933075.1 uncultured Verrucomicrobiaceae bacterium
ATGGAGAGGGGGATTCTGATTCGAATGGGAGAGGATTTGAGATGCGTGCTCCTGTGCCTTTCGAGGATGCACGGAATGGGGGAAGCAACGTGTTGCTGGAGAACCTGGGGGGATTCGCCTTTGCAGATGTCACCGAGGAGGTTGGAATGGGGAAGAATAACAACCGCTGGAGTTTTGCTGCAAGTTGGGAGGACTATGATCGTGACGGTGATGTTGACCTTTATGTTGCCAATGACTTTGGCCGTAATTGTCTCTACAGGAATGAAGGAGGGGAATTCAACGAGGTTGGGGAGTTGGCTGGAGTTGAGGACATTGCTGCGGGCATGTCAGTATCATGGGGTGACTTTAACCGCGATGGTCGCTTTGACCTTTATGTGGGTAACATGTTTTCGGCAGCGGGGCGCAGGGTGTCGGGGCAGGGGGACTTTGCATTGGGAAGGAGTATCGAGTCGGTTGAAGGATTGCAACGCATGGCCAGGGGAAACTCATTATTTTCAGGGGGCATTGATCATTTCAGCGAAGTCCCGGGTGCCGGGGGAAGTGCAATCGCGCGCTGGGCCTGGAGTTCAGGATTTGTAGACATTGATAATGACGGGTGGGAAGACCTTGTGGTTGCCAACGGTTACCTGACAGGATGGACTTTGAAGGATGACCTGTGAAGTGTCTTCTGGCGTCAGGTCGTGTCGCCAAGTCCTTCGAGAGCGGAAGAGAGCAAGCAAATGAGTCGTTATGGGGAGGCATGGGGAAAACTGATTGCCGCGGTCAGAAATGGTGCATCATGGAGTGGGGGGGAGCGCAACTGCTGTTTTCTGAATGTTGCAGGCAGGCGCTTTATTGATGTGTCGTCTTTGAGTGGGGTTAACTTCAATGACGATGGTCGCGCGATAGCAATATGTGACTGGGATCGTGACGGAGACCAGGACATGTGGTTGCGTAATCGCAGTGCGCCTCGCATCAGGCTGATGATCAACAACTCATCAGGTGCGCGATCAGTGTTCGTCCGACTTCAGGGTGTAGAGAGCAACCGTGACGGCATCGGGGCCGTGGTGGAATTACAGGGTCAATCATCGCCCTTGATTCGCTCTGTGCGGGCGGGAGAAATGTTCCTCTCGCAGTCGAGCAAGTGGTTGCACTTCGGAATTGGAGAGGGTGAAGATGTTGGTGACTTTACTGTCTACTGGCCAGGGGGAAAGGCGGAAAATTTCCATGGGGCTAAGGCCGGTGGACGTTACCTTTTACGACAGGGAGAAGGCACTGTCGGTGTTGTCCAGCAGCCTGGCCCGGGAGAGAAATCGGGCAAGGAAAATGCGATTGCCGGAGCGCAGCGGCAGGTTGGGGGAATTGTCCTGCCGGTTGCTGTGCCTTTCCCCCGATTGTCTTTTCGTGACCCGGCCGCGAAAGGCCGTCTGCTAACGGGTAATGACGGGGTTACCTTGTTGGTGGTTTGGGATAGCGCTTCAAGAGAGTCCCTTCTTGGCCTTGCCGCACTGCAGAAGGCACGCGGTAAAATGCGTTCCGCGGGGCTGAGGGTGTTGGCGCTGGCGGTAAACGGTGTCGAGGAGGCGGGAGAAGCTTATGAGGCAATTGAAAATTGCGGGTTTGGCTGGGAATGGGGATTCATTGGACGGGATTCGCTGGCGGCACTTTTTCGCTGGCAGGCGGCATTGTTTGACCGGCATCCGGATCATGATGTCCCTCTTTCTTTATTGCTCAACGCAAATGGGGAATGCGTGTCAATTTACCGTGGATCAATCATGATTAATGAGGTTCTGAGTGATACGCGGGAGTTGATTGATATTGATCCCCTGACTCGATGGCACCTTGCTCCCCCCATGCAGGGGACGTGGTTCACCAATCCTGTTGATGATGGTTACATCAGACGTGTTGTTGAGGAAGCCCTCGAGGAGGTCAGCAAGTAAAGTTCTCGCCCGCGTGGTAATTTCCATTAAGGGGGACCTGAACCCCGCTCGCCGGGAATTGCCTATAAGGTGACAAGGATGCGCAGGAAGGTGTCGTTGTTGGCAGAGAGGGGAGTTGCCATGCGTTGGGTGAGTGTCACTGTGCCGTCATCGGCATTGACAGTTTCCGATACCGTGATTAATGCCTCTTCAGTTGCCCAGTCTCTCAGGTTAGAACTGCTTTGCACATCAATGCGGATATCATTTGCAGTTAAGTTTTTTTGATAGGTTATCGTCAGGTAACGCTGACCATCCAGCGTCATTGCGGAAGTGGATGGAATCGGGTAGGGGGCACCGGAGCGCGGGTTCGTTCCAAAGCTGTATTCCGCGAGATTAAGGATTCCGTCTCCATCAGCGTCGCCGAGGTCGGTGTTGATATTGTTTGCATTTTTCCAGGCGAGGTAACCGGATGTAATGATGTCATCAGGGTAACCCGGCGCACCTCCGGGGAGTGAATGTGCCCCCCAATTATCTGCTTGTGCCGGTTGCTGACCAACGGCGACAAGGGAGTGACCGTTGCCGTCTGCCAAGGTGGGCCAGGGGATTTGGTCATTGTAGGTGAATTCCAGGATGCTCCCGGCCGTATTGCTTGAGATGGAGAGGGTTTCCCCGTCGTTGCTCAGGCGCCCGCTGTATTCCCCGGCGATAAGGATGTCCTCGAAGGCACCATAGCGTGCGGTAAATGCCTCAAGGTCGCGCACGATCACCAGACGCTTGCCGGGATTGAGAATAGTGTTCAGGGGAAAGATGAAATTGATGCCCTCGGTGAAGGTGACCTGAGTGAGATCGATTGGGTTGGATCCGGCATTCAAGAACTCCAGGAATTCGTAGTCATCACGATCAGTGGAAGCAGAGATTTCCTCAGGGGTTGAAGGCTCAGCTGGATGGTAATGAAGTTCGGAGATGACAAGGGTTGATGCTGTTGCCGGAACAGATCCCACTGAGAAAAAGGCCTCGTTGAGGGCGCTCCATTGCCGGGTTAAACTGTTGTAGGAACGGGCGCGAAGGATGGCCGGTTGAGTGATGATTACCGGTTCTGTAATCCTGTCACCATTGCTGGTGTCAACCTCTCCTCTCAGGATTAAATCAAAGCTGATGTCTGAACTGGCCGGCGAGGAGTTATGCATTTCAACTGCAATGGAATTTATCCCGTCCGCAAATCTTGAACTGGGAACCTGAAACTCGAAGAAAGTCCTTTCGTTTGGTGTTGGGCTGCTGGCAAAGGTATTGAAAGTCGCATTGATTGGCATATTGGAGGTGCGCAGGACCTCGACCCCGTTGGCGTAAACGGCAGCGCCATCATCATACTTGAGCTTTATAATGAAATACGAGTATGCGCTTGGATCCTGGAGCTCCACGGTGGTTCGAAAATAAGTGGTGGCATTCCTCTGGTTGCCTGCGACCTCCGGGTCAGTATCAACGAATCCGACACGAGTGGCCTCATCGTTCTCTGCATAGCCAAGTTCTGAGGGACCGGAAGCCCAGGCGGAATCATCGAAACCGGAGGATCTCCAGGTGATTCCCTGGTCAGATCCATCATCAAGGTATTTCCAGACATGACCGCTGGAGATGAAATCCTTTGGGGTTGGGGCGTTGCCTGCGAATTGCGCGGCGGTAGCTTGCGGGTTGACTGTTCCGCCGGGAAGGCGTGGGTCTGTGTCGTCGAGGGTATAGTAGATGGCGGTGACATTCGTGGCCATGGTGATTCCGGCTCCGGGGGCTATTGATCCGCCATGCTGGCTGAAGACCGGTGCGATAATGTCCGGATACATCCCGGCAGACCTGAAGCGTGACATCATGGTGGAAGTGAGGTTAGGCAGTTGAGAGTTAAGTAAAGAGTTCTGGTAGTTCTCCCAACTGGAAGGTGAGTGGTTATTTCTTCCTGATCGGACCTGTGTCCACCGTGCCGCCTCGGAGATAAAGGCGAGTTTCACCTCATCCACGCGTCGTTGCAGTCGTGCGGTGAGTTTGCCGGGGGTCATTGCGCCGTTGTTGAAGAAGTGTTTTTGGATTCGATCAGCGACGAGCATTGTGTAGTCAGGGTTGCCGCTGGAGCGAAACCGGGCCATTGAGTTGATCGGGCCGTTGTGGCTTACCGGGTGTCCCGGCGGGCGCAGGAACCCGTCAGCATCCTTCATGAAGAACTTGAAAGGTATGCCGCGCGGAATGGAACCGACACTGCGGAATTCCGATTCCGAGTTACCGGACGTCCATAGCAGCATGAAATCAATCATGTTCGAGGTATCGAGGTGGTTTGCCGAGTTGATGAATGGAGAGGCGCCATTGACCAAGTTCTGGGTTTCGATCCAATATTTCCCACTGCCGTCAAATACCACACCGGGGAGAAAATTACTGCCGGTATTGTTGGCGTTTATTGCCTCGTAGTCCTGTTTGCTGCCGCCGAGATACTCGGAAGCCATTGCCGCGTTCCAGCGTTCACGAAGATGATACTGCCCCCAGTAAACACCATTGATATAAACGTGCACAAAGCGGCCATGAGGTGCGATGTGCCCCATCTCGAGCATACTGTCATCAGTGAACCGGTTTGACATGTACGCGCCGCGGTCAATCATGTCGTGGGAGCCGCTTCGCAGGTTGATGCTGTCGAATTCCTGGGCCGGTGGCAGGTCGTAATCGGAGCCCGCAAATACCGGGTAGCGCAGTTTTTCTGTGCCGTATTCGCTGCGGAAGTAGAGGCGGAAGCTTTTCTTGGAAAAATTGGTGAAGTAACCGCCGAAGTGGGTGACTCCCGCGTTTTCCTGAAATCCCCGGGTGCCGTCCGGGAATATCATTTCCACTGAGAGCTTTCGCTCGTCTTCAGTGTTTAATGTTCCCGGGTTTTCCACGACCAACGAGATGGACGGGATGGATTTCAGGGAATTGATCATTTGCGGCCCGTAGGTGGCGCTTTGCGTGATGGTTGTGCTCATGGCGGGTTGCCTTACGACATCGTCAGCGAACACGTATGTGTGTGTGTCGATATTGGTTGGCCTGTAACCTTGGCGGTGAGCCATGGCCCTGACCACGGAGGTTTTATTGATGGAGATGGGCCCCGTGTAGATCGTGCCACTCGTTGCGCTGGGAGTTGAACCGTCAAGGGTGTAGCGAATTTCGGCAGGTTCTGTAATTGTGGTGATCGATAGGGAGAAGGGTTCCTCATAGAAACCGCGATCAATGCTGAATTGCGTGTCCTCAACAAGACCGTCGATGCGCGTGTCGTTGGCGTTGGCTGGTGTTGGGCTCAGAAAGTAACCGTCCTGTGCAATATCCAAGTCCCTTTCTTTTGCGGTGAGTGCAGGCGATATAAGCAGGTCGGAACTTCCAGGGCTTGCGTTTAGTCCTTGAATAGCAAGGGTGTTCTCCCCGTTCTGCAGCGTTGCTGAGAGCGGGTAATCAAACAGAGAAATTGCATCGTTTTCGTTTGAGCGGTTGGAGATTGCCCTTGAGTTCCATTGCGCAATGTCAGGAGCATTTTCGCGGTGGATTTCCGTTCCGTTGAGGTAGGCAACGAAGCCATCCTCCCACCGCATGCGCAATGTCAGGTCACTGATTGCGTTCGCATCAGTAACCG
>CAWVVE010000161.1:0-5510 GCA_963933075.1 uncultured Verrucomicrobiaceae bacterium
AATCCCACGCAAAGTCGCGCTAAGTTCACCCACCTCAGGTGGATATACCGGTTTCTCTCCTGCGTCCTGGTAATTGGTCAAGGATTCAAGAAGACCTGCCAGCTCCTCTCCAACATGGCGCTTCTCGCCAGGCTCGCTTATGCCGTGATCAACAATGCTCAGCGAGGCGCTGCCATTCCCGGTCATTCTCAGCCTGGCATTTAACAGGCGGGGTTGCAGACCGGCAACTTCAAGAGTCGCAGCACCCTCCGCAAGCTGCAAAAGCCAAGTAACCGCCGTCTCATAATCAATGGACTTAATCCTCGACGCGTAATCGGAAATAACTTCACCGTCCACAAAATCACAAACATAGAAGCAACTGTCGTCCTCCTTGCCGTAATCCACCACAGAGGCAATGGATGGATGCCTTAACGAAGAAGCCGTCTTTGCCCTGCGAATAAAGGAATCACGGTCACCGCTTGTCAATGCGCCAATCTCTACAAACCTATAGCGAGAAGTATCAAACCCGAGACAAACCACCCGTGCCTCATCGCGAAATACTTCAAGCGGGTCCCCCTCTTCGCTCTGCGCAATGGCGTATTTACGGAAATGATTGAGCTCTGCCATTTTTGCAGGCAGGACAACCGTGTATCATCGCGGTAGTCACAGCCATTTAATGTATCATCACGAACCCGCCTTGTCCATTGCCCGCCTGCCAAAACAAATGATCCCTTATTCCAACTCGATACTGGCAGGGGGCTTCGTCGATATATCATAGAACACCCTGTTGATGCCCTTTACACTATTTAAAATCTCATTGGAAATCCTGCGCAGCAGTTCTGCGGGCAACTCTACCCAGTCTGCCGTCATGGCATCCACACTGGTGACCGCTCGTAAAGAAACCGCCCATTCATATGACCGCTCATCCCCCTTCACTCCTACCGTCTTAATGGGAAGCAACCCACAGTAAGCCTGCCATACCTTGTCATACCATCCGCTCTCCTTCAGGTGGCGTATGAAAATCGCGTCCCCCTCACGCACAATCTTCAGCTTTTTCGCAGTCACCTCTCCCGGAACTCTCACTCCCAGGCCAGGCCCCGGAAAGGGGTGCCTGTAAAGAATATCACGCGCAATGCCAAAGCTTTCACCAAGGGCACGCACCTCATCCTTGAACAACTCGGCAAGCGGCTCGATCACCCTGCCCTCTTTCTGCAACTCCAGGATTCGCGGGACCCTGTTATGGTGCGTCTTGATCGTCGAGGCAATAGAGCCACTGGTGGCACTTTCAATAACATCCGGATAAAGCGTCCCCTGTGCAAGTAACTCCACATGATCTGCCGCATCAAAAAACACATCCACAAAAACATTCCCAATACGACGGCGCTTTTCCTCCGGGTCATCAATGCCTGCTATGGCGCCAAGAAACCGGCTGCCCGCGTCAATAACCTCAAGATTTATACCGAGCTTTTCAAATTGTCCCACGACTTCAGCTGTCTCATCCATGCGCATCAGTCCATTATCCACATAGATGGCACGCAGTTTCACTCCTGCATGGTGAAGCAACACCGCCAATACCGTGGAATCAACACCCCCTGAAACACCACAAACAACCTCCCTGTCACCCACTTCCTCACGAACACTTGTTATCAATAGCTCCTTAAAGGAGTCCATGTTAAAGCGGGGAGGATCATCAACCAGAGAGAGGAAATTCTCTATAACCGTTTTCCCTTCGTGACTGTGCGTGACCTCAGGATGAAACTGAATGCCGTAAACCTTCTCGGACAACTGGATGGCAACAGGCACTCCCTCCTCATTGCGCCCAATCACCCTGGCCCCATCAGGAAGTTGAGTACAGGTGTCTGAATGGCTCATCCAGATTTGGGAAGACTCACTCATTTTGTCAAACAGGGCACTGTCACCCTCTGGAGTGAATTCGGCCGGTCCGTATTCGCGCGTCGTCCCCGGCTCAACCCGGCCGCCATACTTCTTGTTTAGCAACTGCATGCCATAACAGATACCGAGAATCGGAACCCCTAGACCTCGAAGGTGATCAATATCAATATCGGGAGCATCTTCATCTGAAACGCTACGCGGACCACCGGAAAGAATCACTCCCTTGGGAATAGGACTCTCCTTGAAGCTGTCGGGATGATAGAGCTTGGCAAAATATCCGGCTTCACGAAGACGCCGCACGATTAACTGCGTATATTGTGAACCAAAGTCAATGACCGCAACCTGTGGTGAAATGTCCATATCCGAGATATTTTCCTGCTGTATCCCAAGCCGACCAGAAGGCACGGCTACTCAGTTTTAGTCGATTGACTGGTAATTAATTGGTTCCTCAGTAACCACAATGTCATGAGGATGGCTTTCCTTGAGTCCTCCCGATGTGATGCGCGTGAACTCAGCCTTGGCACGCAATTCATCCAGATTGGCCGCCCCGACATAACCCATTCCAGAGCGCAGCCCGCCAACCAACTGAAAAATCATATCAGCAAGCCTTCCCCGATACGGAACTCTGCCCTCAACTCCCTCGGCAACTAATTTTCCCGATGAATTCTGACCGTAACGATCACCTGAACCCCTGCGCATGGCCTTCAACGAGCCCATGCCCCGATATTCCTTAAAGGTGCGCCCCTGCCAGTTGACCATGGCACCTGGCGACTCTCTGGCGCCTGCCAATAGAGAGCCAAGCATCACAAGATCCGCTCCGGCGGCGAGTGCCTTAACGATGTCCCCGGAATAACGCACTCCACCATCAGCAATCACTGCCACCCCTTCACTCCTGCACACTTCAGCCACATTCTGAATCGCCGTAAACTGCGGCATTCCAACCCCGGAAATCACGCGCGTCGTGCAGATCGACCCCGGACCAACTCCAACCTTAACCGCGCTTGCTCCAGCTACCACCAGATCCCTTGCCCCCTCTGCTGTAACCACATTGCCCGCCACCACAGGGATTGCTGGATGACTTGCAGCCAATTCAGTGATCAAATCCAATACCCGCGTAGTGTGGCCAGTAGCAGCATCAATAAACAATGCATCGGCACCAGCCTCTATCATTGCCGCCGCCCTCTCCCTTGAATCGCCACCAACTCCAATCGCCGCACCAACTCGAAGCTGTCCATTGGCATCCTTACAGGCATTCTTATAACGTTGACGAATCTCAATGTCTTTCGTCGTCATCATACCCGCCAGTTTCCCCTCCTCGTCAATAAGAGGCAATTTTTCCAGCCGGTTGGCATAAAGGATTTGCCGAACCTCATCCTGAGATGCCCCCGTGGGAGCTGAAACAAGGCGCTCCTTTGGAGTCATCATCTCTGAAACCCGAGTGGAGTCATCCTCAACGTACCAGATGTCACGATTGGTCACCATCCCGACAAGTTCCCCACTGTCATCAACAACAGGGAAACCTGAGACCCCATGTTCAGCCATCACCTGATGCAACTCGGCAAGGGTAGTGTTCTCGCCAACTGTAACCGGATTCTGGATCACAGTATTCTCGGAGCGCTTGACCTTGGCCACGTAACCGGCCTGCTCCTCGACAGGGCAGTTACGATGAATGACTCCTAAACCTCCCTCACGCGCCAATGCGGTCGCCAATTCCGCCTCTGTAACCGTATCCATGGCCGAGGAAAGCACCGGGATATTAAGCCCGATATCTTTAGTCAATGCGGACTTTATCTCTGCCTCAGAGGGCAAGATTCCACTCTTACTGGGAACCAGCAGGACATCATCGAAACTAAGACCAAGAGAAAACTCCTCTTCCATGCGCAATCATGTGCGCATTGCAGAGCGTTGCAAGTATTTTAATGAGCAACAAATAATTTCCGCCCATTTCAAAACATTCATAATCCATCACTCTGACAACAAATGGCACCGAAATGTAACACCTCCGGTTGTAATTGCCGTTTGAAACCTATTAGAAAATACCCTATCAAAATACACTGAAGCTCAAGAAAACAGAACACATGACAAGAATCGTTGCCAAGCTCATCACTTTAACAGCCGGCTTTGGACTGTTTATCTCTTCATCAAATGCCGGTGATGGAGCCGCCGGTCAATCAAGCTCCTTTGAGGACCTCTGGGACATCCCCCACCTTTACAGTGACTCTGAAACTTTCTGGCTTACCGACCTCAAGCTGGTGGGGCGCTACCAGTGGCAGATGGCCGATGTCAGCTCTGACCTTCCTGACTACAGCACCAATGAAATTCGACGCATGCGCTTAGGCTCCGAGGCAAAGATCCTCGGCGGCGACTACAAGCTCAAGGCAGAGTTCAACATTGATCATGGCACTGGCAACGATCATTACACCGAGGAGCTCTACATCCAATACGGTGGAGATGCCCTGCCCTTCAAGGTGACCCTCGGTCTCCAGAAGCCCAAGTGGTCTTACGAATTGTCTATCTCCTCGCGGAAAATCCTCACCTTTGAGCGCTCACAAATTGTGAACCAACTCGGTCCCACGAAAACAGCCGGACTGAACATCAGTGGAGCAATCAACAAATACGACTACTCCCTGGGAGTTTATCGCGGTGACACAATCCATTCCCACAAGGGGGGGGCGATATTTGGCGACGGCGATGTTGCCGGTGAGTTTACACTGGCAAACATCGGCAGAGACTACTCTGAGAGTTCACGTTTTGATTTATCCGTCTGGAGACTGGACTGGCTGCACAACACGGATGCTGTAAGCAATGCCGCCAAGCCATATGAAAACTCCTTCTCCCTGAACTATTCATTGAAGCAGGGAGCATGGGGATTGCACAGTGACCTGATCCACGCGCAGGGCGATGCCGGCAACGATGACAAGACAGGGATTGTCATCCTGCCAACTTACGACCTTACCGATAAGCTTCAGCTGGTGGCTCGTTATACTCTAGCTGAGGGCGACGGACTAACACCCTACAAGCGCTACGAGAAAAACGCAGGCGCTCAAAACGGAGACAAATACCAGTCTTTCTACATGGGGCTTAATTATTACCTCAACGACCACAAGCTCAAGCTAATGGGCGGCATTGAATACTCTGACATGGATGGCGGCAACGATTTCGACGGATACACTATCTTCTCAGGCTTGCGCTTTTACTTCTAGTTACCACCAACTGCTCTCACATAAAAGAGAGACCGAGTATTATAAGCTCAGGGCACAAAGAGCTGGCGTATAAGCGCCGGTTCCTGCTTTTCACCCATGACATCCTCGCACCTGTTGCAGGCGCCACACCTACCGGGAAAGCGCGTATGCAGCGGCCCCGGCGGCAACTGCAAGATCCCCCATCTCCGCAGCCGCAAAGCGGACACCACGGGCAATAGCCTTTGAGCCGTACCGGGAAACAGCAGAAGAAACACCATCCAGGTAGATTTCCGGCATTTTCTCCACCATCCCCCCCCCCAGAACCACGACCTCCGGCGCCAAAAGCTCGATAGCACTCGCTACCCCGGCACCCAGGTAATTCGCGCTCCTCTTCATAATGGCGAGCACGGCATCTTCACCGGCATCAATTGATTTCTTGATCATTCCGCTCTTGAT
>CAWVVE010000162.1:0-5485 GCA_963933075.1 uncultured Verrucomicrobiaceae bacterium
CAATAATTGCCGGAGCCTTCTAATTGTTCGTATTTGCTGATCGCGTATTGGCCTTAATGCTCCACAGTCCGGCATGCCAAAAGAGCCAGGGAAAGGCCTCAAAGGTTCCAGGTTATGGGCCCCGACATTCCCGTTCAACCCTGCCAGTTTGCCGTTTTTCTACGGCTGGGTAATTGTCGGGATGGGCACCTTGGCGGTGGTGTTCAGTATTCCCGGGCAGACCATGGGGTTCAGTGTGTTTACGGACATCCTGATTGATGAATTGGGGTTAAGCAGGGTGTCATTGAGTACTGCCTACTGTGTGGGCACGGTGATGAGCGGATTCACCCTGCCTTTTTTCGGCAGGCTTTATGACAGGGTCGGGGCGCGACGGATGATTTTCTACTCTGCACTGATCACCGGGCTGGTGCTTTTTTATCTCAGTCAGGTGCGCTCGCTCCTGGATGGGCTGGATTCACTGACCGGGGTGCCAAGAGCGGGGCTGGCATTTGGCCTCATTACTTTGGGATTTTACATGATACGAGCTTCTGCGCAGGGAGTGCTGACGATGACTGGACGTAATACAATCGGCAAATGGTTTGATTATCACCGTGGAACTGCATTTGCCTTAAGCGGACTGGTTACCTCGTTTGCCTTTTCTTTTGCCCCAAGGGGGCTGCGTGGAATGATTGATCATTTTGGCTGGTCGCAATCCTGGCTGGTAATGGGGGTGGTGACGATGACCTGTATGGCCGGCATGGGATGGCTGCTTGTCCGTGATAATCCCGAGGAGTGCGGATTGTTGATGGATGGTGATGACGGCAAGCAGTCGGCAAGACCTGTTCATGATGACGCGCTTACTCATCGGGATTTCACCCGGTCTGAGGCCTTGAGGACATGGCCGTTCTGGATTTTCAACCTTTCCTTTGGGTTTATTTCTCTCTACACCACCGCGGTTACCTTCCATATCCTGTCCATTGCTAAACAGGCACAACGCGGGGAAATCGAAGTGATCGGCTATTTCGTGCCCATGGCTTTCATCAGCGTGGCCACTAACCTCCTGATTGGGTGGATGAGTTCCAGGACACGCTTGAAGTATCTCTTGGCAATCATGAATATTGGTGCACTTGCATCGGTGATCGGGGTGATTCATCTGCAGTCCCAGGGCGGGGTGATTGCCTATATTGTTGGCAATGGGATTGCCGGAGGATGCTTTGCCTGCCTTAGCGGAGTGGTCTGGCCAAGATTTTTTGGTCGAAGATGGCTGGGTGCCATCAGTGGTATTGGCATGTCCAGCATGGTGATTGCCAGTGGTATAGGCCCCTTGCTTTTTGGTGCCTCCCTGTCTGTTACAGGGTCCTATGCTCCGGTGCTTTGGGGATGTGCTGTGATCCCGTTCCTGTTGCTTCTGGCTACCGGATGGTCAGACAACCCGCAACGGGAGGAGTCCTGAAAAGGTTACGTGTCATCAGGTCGTGCTGGACCTTGTCTGCTTGATTCCTTTACTGGCAACATTGCAATGGTATCGACAATGAATTGACTGTGCAGAATCTTGCTCAAGCCAAGGGGATGGTGGACGCTGCGTTCTTCATTGAGCATTTTCACTGTCTCGTCGTAGCGATACTGGGCAGTTGCCAGACCGATGATCAGAGGGGCGCCGGAAGAATTCTTTATGAATACCGGTCCGCCGCTGTCGCCTCCGAAAGTATTGAAGTCGATGATGAATGATGGGTAATGCTTTACCGGGGTAATCGGAAAACTGGCAATCGTGGCATGACGGGCTATCGGGAAGCCGATATTGTTTGCCTCGGTGCGTTCCGGGTAACAGAGCACAAAAACGCTTTCACAAATTGTTATCCCTGATTTTTTCAGGTTTTGGGTATCGGCGAGGAGGGAAGATGCAAGCGATGGGCAGGGAACACCTTCAGGCTTTTTGCCAAGGGGAAAAACGGCAATATCGTGTTCGGGGTGGCGTGTCCAGAGAGGTTTTTTCTTGTTCCTTATCCGGATTTCATGGTCATGGCGCTTGTATTTCCCGGTATTATCCTTTTTCCGCAACACAATGATTGCCGTGTCACCTTTCATTTTTTCAAAGACATGCGCAGCGCTGATGATTATCGGCTTATCGGGTGAATCCTCTTGGTGAACCAAGAAACATGTTGCCGTTGAACCGGAGTTGAAGAGCTTGAATGTGGAATGCAGGATATGTTCGGCATTGCCGGAAGGCAGCCCGCCGGCGATTGTCTTGCAGATTGCCAGTGCGGCGAGGGCGGGATAAAGCAACGGTGTCAGTTTCATCGGTCAGTCAGGCAAGGGTGGCGTTAAATCCCTGTATCATCAAGCACGGGCTTTTCCCCTGTCCCCTGTAAGTATTGAGTAGAGGGCGCACTTGTAAGGTGCCGGGAAATAGGGTTAGGGTAGACTGATTCCAGATACTGTTAAAATGGCTCTTTATTTACGATTTTATTTCATTGTAATCAATGTCCTGCTGGGGCTTGGCCTGAGCCTGCAGGCGGCTGAGGTACGCACCTGGACATCTTCTGATGGCAGGACACTTGAGGCGGAGTTTGTCACGGCAACCCAGCGCAATGTGACCCTGCGACGCAAATCCGATGGGCGTCGCTTTGTTCTTGCACTGGATAAGATTTCCGAGGATGACCGCAAGTGGGTCGCGGAGGCTCTAGAGGCCGGTGTAGCGGGAGTGGTAGAGAAAAAAGAGGCATCGGGGATTTTTGAGGACCGGTTGACTGAGGATTGGGAGAGAATGGAATTTGAGAGCCTGAAGTTCCGTTTTTACGGGGGCAGGGGGTTGAACAAAAATAAGCGTTATCCGGTGGTTGTATTTCTTCATGGCAAGGGCTCCGGCGGCAGTGATAACGAGAAACACCTGCGGAGTGTACCCAGGATGCTGGTGGAAAAGGGGTTTTACAGAAGTAACCCGTCCTTTGTGATTGCCCCGCAGTGTCCGGACGACGGGCGCGGGTGGCGAGGGCAGTTTCTGGATGATGTCCTTGGGCTGGTGAAGCAGGCAATCAAGCACCTGCCGGTTGACAAGTCGCGTATCTATATCACCGGACTCTCGATGGGGGGGATTCGGCACGTGGTCGGCAATTGCAGAGGCGCCCGGCTTGTTTGCCGCCGCTGTTCCGGTGTGCGGTGGTGGCGATCCCCGCAGCGCCAAGTCTATAAAGGACATCCCTATCTGGGCGCATCACGGTGTGGCTGATGACGTTGTTCCTGTCGCTGCCAGCCAGATAATGGTCACTGCCCTCGAGGGGGTGAAAGGCAGTATTCGCTATACCGAGTATGACAAGGAATCAGGGATCAAGCACAATGCGTGGACGCCATGCTACGGTAACCCCGAGGTTTTTGAGTGGATGTTTTCCCAGCGCCAGGGGAAGAAAAAAGAGGCAAAGTAGCCATCGTTTTTTCGGGGAAATCCATGGCTTATGCCATGGATTCTTTGCTAACTCGTCGGCATTGGCTCAATCGCAACGGGACAAACCTTCAATTCCGCAGTTTCAGTCACCGGGTCATAACCGCTTCCCGTGAGGATGTTGACCGGTACACTGGCAAAGCTGAAACTGGTAAAGACCGTGCCCCGTGGCGAGCGGTCCGTCAGTCTTGCTTTGATTTCAATTGTGCCTCGGCGACTCCGCATTTTCACGAAATCACCCTCATTAATACCCCATTGCACGGCATCCTCGGGATGTATTTCAAGACTTTCCTCATCAAGGAGGTAATCAATTCCACTACTGCGCCCGGTCTGTGTCCGCGTGTGGTATGCCTGCAGGCGCCGCCCGGTTGTTAACCAGACCGGAAACTCTTTATCAATGACTTCAGCCGGATCACGGTAGCCGATCATCTTGAAGAGTCCGCGGCCGTTCTTGAACTCGTGCTCATGCAGGCGAGGAGTGCCCGGGTGGTCTTCAGTCGGCACCGGCCACTGGTATTCACCTTTTTCGATGCGGTCCCAGTCGAGGCCCCCGTAAATCGGGCTCAGTGAGCAAAGTTCATTAAACACATCCTTGGCGCTCTCGAATTCAAAGCCCGGTGTTCCCATGTGCTTTGCGATGCCGGAGATAATCCACCAGTCGGGCTTTGCCTCGCCCGGTGGTTTAACGGCGGCACGAAGCCGCTGCACCCTGCGTTCGGTATTGGTTTGCACCCCGTCAGTCTCGGCGAAGGCGGTGGCAGGAAATACAATGTCTGCGAGCTTAGCCGTCTCTGTCATAAAGATGTCAATGACTACGAGGTGTTCAAGGCTCTTGAGGGCCTGCTCGCAGTGGTTCTTGTCTGGATCTGTAACCACCGTGTTCTCGCCATCGATAAGCATTGCGTGGATGCCATCAGGGCCCTCCTTCCCGGCATTATTGAGGGCGGTGACCTTGGTGATGCCCTTTTCGGCGTCAATCTCTCTACCGTAGGCTTCCGAGAACTTCCTTGCGCTCTCGGGATCTGAACATGGCTGGAAGCCGGGGAAATTCGCCGGGACCGCACCGCAATCTCCAGCCCCCTGGATATTGTTCTGCCCGCGCATCGGGTTGATACCGCCGCCGAAATTTCCAAGGTTACCGGTCATTAGGGCGAGGTTGCAGAGTGACTGTACATTGTCGACGCCGCAGATGTGTTCGGTAATGCCCAGCGTGTAGTAGATAGCTGCAGGATCTCCCTGCCCATACCATAGAGCCGCCTGCTCAATCAGTGCGGCTTCCACCTCGCAGATTGGCGCTGCCCACTCAGGGGTAAATTCCTTAATATGCGCAAGGAATTCGTCAATGCCTGAGGTTCTGGTATCGATAAAATCACTGGCAAGAAGGTTTTCGCGGGCAATGACGTGTGCCATTGCCAATAGCAGTGCCACATCGGAACCGACACGGATTGGCAGGTGCAGGTCGGCAATTTTTGCTAGCCTTGTCTTGCGCGGGTCAGCAACAATCATCTTGGCTCCGCGGGCTATGGCCTTTTTCAGTCGCGTGGCGGCGACCGGATGGCACTCTGTCATGTTGGTTCCAATGGCGAAGATGACCTTCGGATGCTCCATGTCACTGAGCGGGTTGCTCATTGCCCCTCTACCGATGGTGGCCGCCAGACCGGCGACGGTGGGTGCGTGTCAACTTCGACTGCAGTTATCGATGTAATTGGTTCCGAAGCTTGCCCGGATAAACTTCTGCATTGTGTAGGCAGCTTCATGGGGGGCACGTCCGGAGGCAATCCCGCTGATAGCATGACGCCCGTATTTGTCTCGAACTTTGTCGAATCCCGACGCAGCCGCCTGAAGAGCCTCATTCCATTCGGCTTCCCTGAAGCTTCCGTCAGGTTGCCTGATGAGGGGCTTGGTAAGACGGTCCGGATGATGGACGAAGTCGAAGGCGTATTGCCCCTTGATGCAAAGTGCTCCTTCGTTAGCCGGGCCGTCCATTGCCGGCTGGATGCCGACCACACGCTCATCCTTGGTCAGGATATCAACTGCACAGCCGACCCCGCAGTAGGGGCAGATGGAGCG
>CAWVVE010000163.1:0-5471 GCA_963933075.1 uncultured Verrucomicrobiaceae bacterium
ACCCATCATGTGGCCAAATTCAAGCTCGGGTCCTGTTTTGCTGGGGGAGCCATAATTTCAGCTTTGGACTTTAAGTTAGGTGAGTTCGGGTTAATTGCAAAACGTGTATCTGAATATGCTGATTCACGGGGTAAATTCCCCCATTTTTAATGCCATCTGTGGCGTTTGGCGCCGATATAGGCAGCGACAAGGCCGGCGGTGATGTGCAGTGACAATACCGTTAAGCAAAATCCGCTTGCCAGGATGGAGGTGTCTTCGGTAATCACATTGATGGCCTGGCTGAATTTGACGTCTTTCATTAGGTCCAGGTTTCCGGACCATCCCCAGTAGGCTGAGATGAAGGTTCGCGTCAGAGGTTCCAGCCATTGTGGAAGGGCGAGTACTGCTCCAGATAAAGGCAACTGAAATCCCACAAGGTAGATGCTCAGCAGTGATGACTGCTCGGGAGTGCGCATGAGGCCAGAGATGCCAAGGCAAACTGAAGTCATCGCTGCGTTTACCAGTATGAGGATCATCAGTCGGCCCATAAGCTCGCCTGGCAGTGAGGGGATCAAAAACTCCACAAAGATCCCCATCCAGACCGACTGAATGGCAACAAGGATCATTAGAAAAAATATTTTACTGGCAATGTAGCTGGATACATGGAGACCTGCGAACTTCTCTTTTTCAAAAAGAAGCCGCTCTCCTGCAATCTCACGTGCTGAGTTGTTTGAGCCCATCAATGTCAGCAGGATAACCTGAAACATGACCAGTCCTGAGAGCAGACCGCCGATTTTCAGGTGATCAGCGGTAATTTCCATCTGGGTGCCTATTTTCTCTATCGGGTTAACGGAGCTTAAGTTCGGCAGGTGCCTGGGCTGAGGAATGCCATCAAGGCCAAAGATGACGACCAGTAGCGGGAAGCCGAAGAGCATTGCCAGTTGCAGGAGGATTTGAGTGCGGTCTCGGAAAAATATTTTCCAGCGCCTGGCTAACAAGACCTGGAATTGGGTATAGCGCCCGGGTATTGAAGCCGCCTCATGCTGTCCATCACCTGAGTGGGTGCTGGGTTGTTGTGTTGACGTGTTGTTCTCATAATATGATGCGCGGTGCTTTTGCCAAGAGTTATGCCATTGTTCAGGGGTTTGTGTTGTCAGCGTGGGATAGATGCTCTCGGCGCTATCAACACTGAAGTAGTGGGTGACGCGCCCAGGGGGACCGTGATAGACAACCCTCCCTTCGAAAAGGACGAGGACAGAGTCGTAGAGTTCAAGATTGCTCAGGCTGTGTGTTACATTTACAACAATGCGGTTTTTCTCATTTGAAAGCTGGTGCATCAACCTGACGATTTCCTGCTCGGATTTCGGGTCCAATCCACTGGTTACTTCATCACACAGCAGAAGCACAGGGTTACTGGCGAGTTCGAGGGCCAGTCCCAATCTTCGCTTTTGTCCTCCAGAGAGAACCTCCACGCGACGGTCTCTTAATTCTTTTAGCCCCACCTTGCTGAGAACGTTGTCGCGTATAGCAATTATTTCCTCGCGTGATCTGGTGCGAACCCGAAGTCGTATGGTGCTCTCTATGCTTTCCTCAACGCTCAGTTCGTCGAAGGCAATACTGAACTGTGGGACATAGCCTATTTCGGATGGAGACAGGTCTTCATCCTCTGCAAGATTTCTCCCGTTCCAGAATATGGAACCGCTGCTTTCCTCATTGAGGCCGGCGATCACTCTCAAAAGAGTTGTTTTTCCGCAACCCGAAGGGCCAACAATCGCCATAAAGTGACCTTGGCAGACTTCAATTGATGCATCACTGATGAGTTCGATATCCTCATCGCCCTTATCAATGGTATAGCAGATTTTCTCTAGACTGAGCACTGTTCCGGTTTTGGGTTTACTGACAATTAGGTAAATAAACCCTCAAAATGCGCTCAAGCAACGCCGGAAAAAATGGTCGAAAGGTGCTTAAGTGGCAGTATTCTACTAGTGTGAAGTGCTAATGGCGCTTTGTTTAAAGGGATTATTGCATGGCTCAAAGGCGGAAAAGAAAAACCACACTGGGGGGAAAAGGGCTGACCCGGCGGCTGATTGTGGTCGCGATATCAATGTTTGTAATCGTTGTTGTTGGTGGCTTTGTCGTGTTGCTTGCATTGCGCGCATACCTCCATAGTGACAAGTTTCGCGGAGTTGTAAGTGATGAGGTTTCAGGAGTTTTCGATGCAGATGGAGAGTTTGCCGGATTTCAATGGACAGGAATGGCTGCTTATACGGATGCATTTACCGCTGATGGTCACTCGGGGGCATTTTTTTCCAAGGCAAGTGCGGACAGTATCAGGGCACGGGTTAACTTTGGCGCAGTCTGGGATCGTGTCTGGGAAATTACAGACGTTGATGTTGACCGATTGAATATCCTGATTGCTCCAGCAACGGCAGCAGAATCAGCTCAAAGCAAGGAGAGGACAACGCAAGACAGGGCGGATGCAGGTAGTGACTCCGGGGGAGGGTGGCTTAGTGCTTTTCTGCCAAAGCGTGTAGAGGTGAAAAGGGTCGGGGTGGCAGAGATGAACTTTGATTATCGATCACAGAGCGCCAACATCTCAGGCCGGGGAACAATGCTGGAAATCAAGCCAACACTGATTCCTGAAGTCTATCGGATTGTTGCCCAGCGCGGCAGAATCAGCTATCCCGGCCAGCCTGCTCTGGACCTGGAGGGTGCTGAGATTCGCGCAGGGAATGGCAGGGTGGTCATTGATCGCGCCGCGTTGAGTTTATTTGACAACTCCAGCCTGAGCTTGAATGGGGAGGTTAATCTTGCCGGCGGCTTGCCGCCGACTTTGGATTTAAAGGCGCTCTTAAGGAATGTGCCGGCCAAAGAGATTTTGCCCGAAGATTGGGTCAAGCGGTTGAAAGGTATTGTGGAGGCGGATGTGGATATCACCGGGCCAATGCCCGGCAATGATTCTGATGGTCCCCTGTGGGCAGGGCAGGCAAGGTTAATTGATGGCATCTTTGAGGCGATGCCAATACTTGATCGTCTCGATGAGATCCTGGGATCTAGCCGCTTTCGCCGGCTTTCATTCAATGATTTCACGGTGGACTTTGAGCATGTGGAATCCACGACAACGCTAGAAGATGTTTATCTCTTGTCCTCCGGAACGGCTTGCCTCAAGGGTAGAGCTGTTCTCAACAAAACTGCGGGTCCTTCTGGAATGTATATGCTGGGAGTGACCCCCGACGTCATTAAGTGGTTGCCGCTGATCAAGAAATCGGTGGTGGAGGAGGTGTTCTGCCATGAGCGAGATGAAGCTTTTGCTGCAGTGTTTGGTTCATTGGGCTCTTCGGCGTTGAAGCCTCCTGAGGGCTTTCGGTGGGCTGTTTGCCGTATTGATCCTGCGGCCAAGGATCCATTTACTGCCGATATTCGCGATCAATTTTTCAGCAGGGGCGGGCTTGCTTTGTGGGCAGAGCTGGTTGGAGCCGGCGAAAAAGGATTACAGGCCATTGGGCTGTTGACCCGGAGGGCCCGTGAACAAGGTGTAGACTTAATGGAGATTCTCTCCGATGGAGCGGAGGATAGTGAGGGGGGGCTTATTGGCCGGGCGAACCTGATGAGGGTCGCTGGAGAACTGGGTGTGGAAACTGCCATGGGCAAGATTCTGGTGGGACTTGTTGAGGGAGTTGGCGAGATTCCCGGGAAAATATTGCGTGTAGGCAGTGAGATTCTTGATGGTCTAATTCCGTAGTGAAGCGGACCGAATTTGCCCTTTCCTTAGCGGGCAGTTAACCTTCTTTTTAATATGGAAATTATCGGTTACGTGATGCGCGGATTGCTTGGGATCGCAGGTCTGCTGGCAGTGGCCTACTGCCTGAGCTCTCAACGCAAGTGTATTAATTGGCGAGTCATTTCAGGGGGACTGTTCCTGCAGCTTGTCATAGCGGCCCTGCTTTTGAGTAATGTTCCCGGCGTTGCTTTCATATTTGAAGGCATGTCAAAATTCTTTGTCTCTCTCTTTGGGTTCGCAATGAGCGGCTCTGAGTTTGTGTTCGGGGTCCTTGGTAACCCGGAAACCATTGCAGAGGAGCTCGGCACCAAGCACAATTTCGTGTTTGCCTTTCATGCTCTGCCGATGATCATATTTTTCTCCGCACTGTCCTCTCTGCTTTACTACATGGGCGTTTTACAGAGAGTCGTGAAAATTCTTGCCTTTGCCATGAGCCGGATGATGAAGCTTTCCGGCGCGGAAAGTCTTGCTGCTGCGGCCAACGTATTTGTGGGACAGACTGAAGCGCCGCTGATCATCAAGCCCTATGTGTCGCGGATGACCCGATCCGAGTTGGCCGCCTTGATGGTTGGGGGCATGGCCACTATAGCAGGATCGGTATTCGGGGCTTATGTGATTTTTCTGGGAGGCGGTGACAAACAGGAAATGCAGATGTTCGGGAAAGTCCTGCTCTGTGCGTCACTAATGAATGCACCGGCGGCACTGCTTATTGCCAAGATGCTTGTTCCTGAGACCGAGGAGGTGAGCCGTAACTTGAATGTGGCAAAGGAGAGGATCGGCACCAATGCCATCGATGCAGTCGCCAACGGCACCAGTGAGGGGCTCAAACTCGCGTTGAATGTGGCGGCCATGCTGATTGCCTTCATTGCCATTATTGCAATGTGTAATTTTATGCTTGGCTCATGGCTTGGTGCTATACCCCTTCCGGGTGAAGCAGGTAATATCAACGCTCTCGTCGAGCATCTCAGTGGCGGAACCTTTGAATCATTATCGCTTGAGGCGGTTTGCGGTTTCGTGTTTGCGCCAATCGCCTGGCTTATAGGTGTTGGTGGGGAGGAAACTCTTAAAGTAGGTCAACTCATTGGCGTAAAGGTTATTGCCAATGAATTTGTTGCTTTCGCCAGCCTTGGTGACTTAAAGGCAGCGGGCGAACTGAGCCGGCATGCAGTGTTCTTGTCGACATTTGCGCTTTGCGGATTTGCCAATTTTGCCTCAATTGGAATTCAAATTGGCGGAATAGGGGGGCTCGCCCCGGAGAGAAAGGCAGACATTGCAAGGCTTGGGATTAAAGCCCTGATTGGAGGTACCCTGGCAAGTCTTCTTTCTGCCTCGGTGGCAGGGATGTTTTACGGGGCAGGGATTCCCGGTTAACTTAGGGAGAATAAGGGCAGCTTTGAATATCCTGTCACAGGAAAAGCACAAGGCCTGTTCCTGGACTAGGCGTACGACATCTCAATGAAGCCCTCTAGTTTACGGAGTCTCGTCGGGTGACGCATCTTGCGCAGTGCCTTGGCTTCTATCTGGCGGATTCGTTCTCTGGTGACTTCAAACTGTTGCCCTACTTCCTCCAGTGTGCGGGTATATCCGTCGAGGAGTCCGAAACGCTGCTCCAACACGGCGCGCTCCCTTTCCGTAAGTGTATCCAGGACATCCTTAATCTTTGAACGGAGCAGGGTGAACCCTGTTTTTTCCATGGGATTTTCAGCTTTCG
>CAWVVE010000164.1:0-5440 GCA_963933075.1 uncultured Verrucomicrobiaceae bacterium
CATGGCGCGCCGGCGGACCTTACATGGGTTCCATGGGCGGATACAGGGGTTGGGCATGCCGCGTAACAGCTGATGGAAAATTTGAGCCTTATGCCAACGGGTTGCGAAGCCCTGCCGGCCTTGGCATAGATCCCCAGGGGCGACTTTGGTACGCGGAAAATCAAGGGGAATACGTGGGCTCATCCAAGGTCGTTCCACTTGAGAAAGGTAAATTTTACGGCCATCTCTCCGGCCTTGTCAGCCTTCCCGGCAACATGAATCCATACTCCCCGGAATTAAAGTTCGATAACTGGAAGGGTCAAATACGTAAAGGTGCCGTCTGGTTGCCGCACGGCAAACTGGCAAACTCTCCCGGTCATCCAGCCTGGGATACCACTGCCGGAAAATTCGGTGCCTACCGCGACCAAATGTTTATTGGGGACCAAACCCTCTCAACACTGCTGAGAGTAGTCACCGAAAAAGTTAAAGGACAGGACCAGGGTTGCGTAATTCCTTTCGCCCGGGGACTTTCCTCAGGCGTTATGCGCCCGGTATTCCTCCCCGATGGCAGCATGCTCATTGGCCAGACTGGCCGAGGTTGGGGCGCACGCGGGGGAAACCAGGCGGGTCTGCAAAGAATTTCCTGGGATGGGAAAACAATGGCAGCCGACATCGAACTCGTGGCTGGAAATGCCAAAGGCTTTGAACTTCACTTCACTCAACCCCTTGATAAGGCAATTACCCCGGCAACACTCGCCAACAGGCTCAAGGTGCAGTCATGGTTTTACACCAACACCGGACGCTACGGTTCTCCTGAGCACGACCGCAGGGATGAGGCGATCCTGTCGACGTCAATATCCGATGACCGCCTCAGGATGGAACTGAATATCACCGGTTTTGGAAAAGGTGATAAATGGCTCGATCGGATTTACCGCATCCAGATTAGCGATACAGTCGGCCTCTTTGGTAAGGCTCCCTCCTGGAAAAAACTGGACGCCTATTTCACTCTCCGGGCGATCCAGTAATCAAAGAAGCACTGGTTTTTCCAGGGGACTAAGCGCTTCTTGTAAATAACGGGTTTCTTGTAAAGAGTCCTCTGTCCACCCCCGAAACCGGTTGCCGCATATGCAGCAAGAGAGGCATCAGCGTTAATGCGAAAGTAGCATCTGATACGGATACCGGGCAGGAAAACATCAACTTCCCCTTTGGAAACAATCTCATTGGGAGCGGTAATCACACTTCCCTTGACGTTACGGACCTTCCATTCCCCGGGAGTCCCGAGGAAGTTGCATTTTCCCCTTGCTGACAAGGTCAGATTTTTATACTTGCCGCCCACCTTCGCAACATAAGCACCTACAAGGTCGAGCTTTTTTAAAGCAGCAGACTTCGGCGATGATACAGGCGGAGCAGATGACGCTATAAATACCGCCGAGAGTGAAAAAATAGTGAATATAAGAGTAATCGCATAACAAATCCCGCTTCCCCCGATTTTTATTATGCCCGCTAGAGGGGCTTAATCAACAGATTAAGATTATACTTATCGCGATAACCATTGATCCCGGATGATGTTTATTGCTTCTTCGGGGACTCTCCCTCTTTCCCTGTTTCAGGATCACTGACAGTGGCATTCTTGGGTGCATTCCACTTGCTGACCAACTCTGCAGATTGCTCAAGTTGTACGGGAGTAAGCTTACCTTGCAGTTCGACAAGGGCCGCTTTTGCCTCCCTGTGATCCTGAGCCGCAGCCAAGCTTACCCATTGATGGGCGACAACAAGGTTCTTTTCCACCCCCTTGCCGAGCGCATGCATCATTCCCAGTGAAACCTGCGCCTCAGCATGTCCCTGTTCAGCCGCACTCTTAAACCACAAGGCTGCCTCCCTCACGTCAGGCACAACAGCCTCTCCCTGAAGATGCATGAGGCCGAGAGCCACCTGGGCTCCGGCATGATCTTGCTTGGCGGCCTTCTGATAGCACTCCGCGGCATCCTTCAGGCTCTTCTCTAGGTGATTACCCCGATGATAAAAACCTGCCAGGCGAAAATGTAGTTCAGCAAATCCTCCTTCCAGGGAAGCCTTCTCAATTCCCGCAGCAACCTGCAGCATCGCCAGAGCCTTGCCCCTCCCCACCTCCAAGCTGTCAACGAGATTGACGGCCTGTTGCATCGCCTCCGCTGCACGTTGTTGTATCAGGACGGAAAGCTCAATGGATTGTGCCAGAATCCACTGGGTCTGTTCCTTGATTCCGGTAGCCAGCATCGCGTCAAGCACATCACTCAGCGCAGTCAGCCTGACATCAAGCCCCTCAAGGCCGGCCATGATCTCTTCCACTTTCTTTAATGATTGCTTCGCCTCTTCAACTTTCCCCACCCTTGCCTGCGCAACAGCAAGGCGAGCTAAAGCCGGTGCCAGCATGCCGGCATCCTCAATCTTTTCGATGATCTCTCCTGCTTTTGAGAGCATTTCTCCTGACTGGGCATGATTACCCGCCTCAAAAAGACTGACGGCCAGTCCGCAGAACACCTGCACGCGCCCACCGAGGTCGGCAATGCCGTCAACCAGGAGCAGACTCGGGTCATCCTGATAACGGATGGCACGGAGTTTCCCGGAAATCTCCTTTATCACCTCCCCTACAGCCTCATCTTCACGGAATTCATCAAGCTCACTGTCCAGGTGCTCGTATAACCCAAGCTGACTGTCTTTGCTTTCCACCCGCGACACTGCGGAAACGATATCCCTGAACTGCGCGGAACCTTCCTCAGCCAGTCCCGCGCCTATCTGACTGGAGGCAATATGCGACAATGCAATAATTCGCTCACTTCCCTCCAGACCCGAGCCAATATTCCGGGCCTTCTCAAAGACAAGGAGAGCCTGCGTTCTATCCCCTGCCTGGAAAAGAGCACCGGCAAGCAGCCCGAGAAATTTCGCCTTGGCATCCGGGGATGTGATATTAGCCGTCAGGTGACGGGTCGGGTCTCCCTCGCTCTGCATCTCCTCCATCAAGATTGCCAACTGCTTCCTGTATTCGGAAATTCCACCGGTGCTTTCCAGACCTGCAAGACTCACGTGCAGATTTTCCGCAACACCTAAGCGAATTTCAACATCATCGATTCCCTCCAGCACTTCACGACAGTGCTCAAGCAGTTGCAGGCCGGCGGCAACATCACCCGCATGCAACCTTGCCATCGCCAAGCTGCCCATGACCCGTACCTTTGCAGAAGGGCTTTCCACTTTATCCACCATTGCCAGTATTGGATCACCTTCACCTCCTTCCTCCTCAGTCCCGGCATCCTCCTCAGTCCCGGCATCCTCCTCAGTTCCAGCATCCTCCTCACTTCCAGCATCCTCCTCAGTCTTGGGCTCCTCCTCAGTCTTGGGCTCCTCCTCAGTCCCGGCATCCTCCTCCGCTGCCCTGGCGTTCTCCTTAGCTTCAGCAACAGGCTCAACGCTGCGCTCCTCTTTCTGGGCAGGCGGCGGCTTGCAAGAGCTAATGATTAGCAGCAATAACAATGCCATGACCCCTGCCGGCAGTCTCTTAATATTCCTTTGCATGATTTTTCCTTTCCGGTTTTCGCGCATTAATGAAACGGCTAAAAATCCCCATTCCCGCGCGGCTTGTCTTTTTCCAGGTTGCGCCAGGCCTCGATATCTTTCCGCATCTTGACCTGCTGCGCCTGGTAATACATCTCTGAGTAGAAGAACGCCCTGGCCACATCCACGTCAACAAGTTCGATGTCCTTTTCCTTGACCCGCGGCATGAGCAATAAGCGGCCGCGGGTAAAGTTGCTCAGGCTCAATGCCACTTTCTCTGTATTCAGCTCCACCGCTTTCTTCATCAACAGCGCATACTTCAATCGTGTCAGGTCCTTCATGCTGCGCAACAGGATGGTAAACCTTTCCCCCTCTCCCTCTCCAGACTGATTCATTGCCCATAGCTCACTCGTCCACTCATCCTTATTGGCACAGTCCAGCAAGGTCACTTCCGGAACAGGCTCACTAAAGATTGAGTCCGTATTACCCGAAGAACGCTGCATATTGAAAGTCAATGCCAAAGCCCTCACTCCGCCCTCATCAGAAAGTATGTCCGGCGCACGCTCATTGATATATTCACGCAGGAAACGGACCCGGTGCCCCTCGCCTGTCTTTTCATCCCTTTCAAAGAATATAATTTTCTCCGCGTCCAGGCCCTTCTGCATATCGCGGCGCTTGAGAACCTCGTAAATCTGGCGATAGCAGAGGATGTTTTCTCCAGGAATCGCATCACCGTAAAAATTACTGTAGGGGTATTGATTGGCCAGGCTGATGTCCCGTGAGACTACCCGGCGAATATCGGCCTTCATTCTCTGCAATTGCCTGTTCTCATAGAGATAGTCGAGATCAAAGGTATCCTCAGCGCGGATACGGTAAGCATCCCGGAACAACTGATGGCCAACGCTATCAAAGGCGTCCTCATCCATTGGCATGTTCTTGCCGATCACGTGCCCCTCAGGCAACACAAACGGGGTAAGCACAATAATGACTTCCCGCTTCACGACATTATCCCTCTTGCTCCGGAACAATCTCCCCAGCAGGGGCACTGCACCCAAAACCGGCATCTTATCGGTGGTTGACTGCTTGTCCTTTGCAATCAACCCGCCGATGATAAAGGGAGTGTTGTTTGCAACCCGCACATAAGTGCGGATATCACGCTTGGAAATAGTGGGAGAACTCGCAAGCACTGCCCCCGAAGAGGAACGAACCAGGACATCGGCATCCGGAACCCGGGCAGTGACCTCTGCATTGACCTGCATGCTCACCTCATCACCGGAAGAGTCTATACGGGGACGCAGTGTCAGAGTAATGCCCGCCTGTTTTACCGTAAAGCTGGTGCTCGAATAATTACCCGAGATGGCATAGGACGTGTTGGCAACGGGAATCTCCTCGGACACGTTGATATATGCCATGCGATTATTCAGCGCCATGACACTCGGGCGGGAGAGCACCTCGGCCTCCCCTTCCCGAACAAGGGCCTTGACCTGCGCATTCAGGTTGCTGAAAACGCCATTGGGTCCAGCCCTTGTCACAAGGTTTAATGCCTCATTTGCCCCGGGATAAATGAGGCTGCCAATCGTCAATCCATCAAGGCGCGAATTAATGAAGTTGCCACTAGCGGGCACTGAAGATGACTTGCTCCACTTGACCCCAAGATCATCAAGCGCCGTTGAGGAGACCTCAAGGATCATGGCCTCAATAATGATCTGGCGCGCGGGCTTGTCGACCTCGGTGCTCAGGATATCCAGTAATTCGCCCAGTTGGGAAGGCTCACTCGCATCATGGAAGACAACCAGTTCATTGAGCGGGTCGGTTTCCGTTTGTGGAAACTTCTCCCCGATCTTGGGCACGATTCCGTGGAAAGTCGTTCCCGGCAACGGAATGACAACCGGCAGGCTAGAAGGATCAATCGCAGCCTCCACCTTGCCGATTG
>CAWVVE010000165.1:0-5437 GCA_963933075.1 uncultured Verrucomicrobiaceae bacterium
CTGCGCTCACGCGAGATCCCGGAAGGGGAGAAACGCACACCGAGTTTCTACTTTCAGGTTATTCATCCCGATGCACTCAGTGGCGGCCACTTCGCCTGCGGACGCAACCAGGAGGAAAATATCAAGGCGGTCATTGATGACATCAAGGGACACGGCAACGAAGACATCTTCCTTCCGGGCCAGGATTTCGCACAGGCCGCACAGCAGACGGCAAGCGCGGGTGGATTGCTCTTCTCGAAAGCGGAAATTGCCGAGTTCAACCAATTAGCGGCGGAAGCAGGTCACCCAAAATGGGATCCTGCAAAATTACCGACTTTCCCCTGATGAACGCACGACAGAAAAAACACTGGAAACCGGGCAACTCAGGGAACGGAATTGTTGCATCTTCGGGTAACCGGGAGTTTATAGCATGAACTGACAAGCAATTCCCGCTGCTCCAATGGCACTTGACATTAAATCACCCTCCAGTTGCGCTTATGCCGAGGTCTCCCTCGGGGAGATCATGCTGCGTCTTGATCCCGGCGAGGGACGTGTGCGCACCGCTCGACAATTCAATGCCTGGGAGGGAGGTGGGGAATACAACGTTGCCCGGGGACTGCGCAGGTGCTTTGGGCTGAAAACCGCTGTTGTCAGCGCACTTGCCGACAATGATATCGGGCACCTGATCGAAGACTTTATCCTGCAGGGGGGCGTCGATACCGGCTTGATCAATTGGATAGAGCATGACGGTATCGGCCGCGATGTTCGTAACGGGATCAATTTCACCGAGAGAGGTTTTGGAATTCGCGGGGCAAAGGGAACCTCCGACCGCGGGCACACTGCCGCCTCGCAGATGCGACCGGGAGATGTTGACTGGGATCACTTGTTCGGGCAGCTCGGCAGCCAGTGGTTCCACACCGGCGGCATCTTCGCAGCCCTTTCAGAAACCACGGCCGAGTTGGTCATAGAAGCCTGCCAGAAGGCCAGGAAACACGGAACGATTGTCAGCTACGACCTGAACTACCGCCCTTCTTTATGGCAATCCGTTGGCGGACAGTCCAAGGCACAGGAGATCAACCGGGAAATTGCCCGGCATGTCGACGTCATGATCGGCAACGAGGAGGACTTCACCGCATGCCTTGGCTTCGAGGTTGAGGGAGTCGATGAAAATATTACCGGCCTTGATGTGGAAAACTTCAAGAACATGATCACCAAGGTTGTGGCCGATTTTCCCAACTTCAAGGCCACCGCCACCACTCTGCGCGACGTGCACAGCGCAAGTATCAATGACTGGGGGGCAGTCTGCTGGCATGACGGCAGTTTCTTCGAGGCAACTCCCAGGAAAAGACTTGAGATATACGACCGTGTCGGCGGAGGGGATTCCTTTGCCAGCGGGCTTATCTACGGCTTTATCACCCATAACGATGCACAACTCGCCGTCGACTATGGTGCCGCCCACGGTGCGCTGGCAATGACCACCCCCGGGGACACCACAATGGCTACCCTGGCAGAGGTCGAGAAACTGGTTGGCGGGGGCAGTGCCAGGGTGCAACGATAAAACCATGTCCGACCCGCAATCCCTCTTCTCCCTCCAAGGCAAAACCGCGGTCATCATCGGCGGAACCGGGGAACTTTGCGGAGCCATGGCCGAGGGTCTCGCCGGGGCCGGGGCAGAAGTGGTGCTGGCTGGCCGCAGCCAGGAAAAAGCGGACACCCGGCTTGCTGCCATAAGGGCATCAGGTGGCGACGGCTATTTCGTGGCAACCGATGTGGATGACCGGCAATCACTCGAGAACCTGCTGTCCTCAGTGATTGCGAGAAGCGAAAAATGCGAAATCCTTGTCAATGGTGCGGGAGTGAATTCACCAACCCCTTTCCTGGAGGTGTCCGAAGAGGAATTTGAACGCATCTTTGCCACCAATGCCAAGGCGGTGTTCGTGACCTGCCAGGTTTTCGGTAGCTACTTCCTGGAAAACCGACTGGGCGCTTCAATCATCAATGTCGGCTCCATGTCCGGCATGATCCCGCTCTCACGGGTCTTTACCTATTCAATGAGCAAGGCCGCGGTGCATAATATCAGCAAAAACCTTGCCCGCGAATGGGCTCCATCGGGCATTCGCGTAAACACGCTGGTGCCCGGCTTCTTTCCTGCTGAACAAAATCGCAAGGTCCTCAATGAGGAACGAGTTGCGTCAATCATGACACACACGCCAATGCAGCGCTTCGGTGAGGCCAAGGAACTCATTGGAGCCACCCTGCTCCTCGCCTCCGCGGATGCCGGGGGATTCATTACCGGGAGCGAGATCGTGGTAGACGGCGGTTATTCGTCGATGACGATCTAGCCAATCCGGTTCAGCAGGTATGTTGCGATACAACTGCTAGAACTTGTCCAGGGGATCGGTAACAGACTCCGGCTTCTTCTCCCCGTCGGGGCCCTCTGTAGCCTCGGCCGTCACCTCGGGTTCGAGAATAATCGGCACATCGGGGTTTTTCACGGCTACAAGGCTCTTGGCATTCATCACGATCAGACGCTGCACAGGTGAAACAAAATACACTGCATAGATTTTCTTTTCCTTCTCGATCCAGTGCTGCACCCGCAGGAACGTTCTCCCCTTCACGTTGGCGCCCGCATTTTTATCCACCAGTGAAGGCGCTATGTTCTTTCTCATTCCTCTCCCTGCATAGGTGATTATCCATACCTTTCCGGCACGGTACTCAACAATCACCCGGATCGGGTATTCGCCGATCTTGACCCTGAACACATCTGCCTCTCCTTCGCTTTTCACCAAGCGCGTGGCAACCTGCATCACCGGTTCCCCGAAACTCTCGACGCATTGCTCATGAGTCCAGCCAATGCGCCCCTCGGCTATGCCAGGAAACAACGCAAATGCACAAAAAGCAGGGAAAAAACAAAATCTCATAACCCGGCAATAATACTCCCTCAGCCGGAAGGGTCAATACCCTAGCATATGCGGCATGTTTTCCTGTCATCAGGTTGCTGTTCATCCTGGCGTAATAATTGCGTAACCATGCAGTAATGTTCTCAGCCGTATATATCTAATATACCCCCACAACTTAATTTGATGCCCCCCCCACCCCCCGAAAGGGTAATCGCCGATGTCCGTAGAGGCGATGAAAGCGCATGCTGCTGCCTCATCGACCACCTCTACCCGGTGATCATCCCGATCGTCCGCAAAAACCTTTCCGTCCTCGACGACGAGGAGGATCTCCTTCAGGAAATCTTCATGAAGGTATTCTCCAGGATTGAACAGTACTCCGGCAAGCGACCGATTGCCCACTGGGCCTCACGCATTGCCCTTAACACATGCTACGATCAGCTGCGCCGCCAGAAAAAACGGCCTGCGTTAAGTTTCGGAAATCTGGACACCGACGAGTCCCGGTTTCTCAGGATGAAGTTTACAAAAGAGCCTCCAAGAGTCACTGAACTGGGCGGTGAAATTGCCTCGGAACTGCTCGACAAGTTGCTGGCAACCCTCAATGCCAGCGAGCAGGCAGCCATTAGGCTCCTGTATCTTAAAGAGCACTCAATCATGGAAGTTTGTAAACTGACAGGCTGGGGTGCATCCAAGGTCAAGGTGACTGCAATGCGTGCGCGCCGGAAACTAAAACTGGCCCTTGCTCGCCTGGAGGCGGCATCCCAGAAGGGAAAAAGGTCGACTTTTGTGTCTACAGCGCATCACTCGCCATGCTAAAAATATGAGGACCATGGTTTTATCAGCTGTTAAAAATCTCAAAACAAGTTAACTTCCATACTGAAAATCCTGTTTCAGGAAACAATCCCCCACTCATCAACCCAATGAAAATTCCTTCCCATATCTATGGAGCCCTGGGAGGAGCGGCAGTTGCCTCTCTGGCATGGTTGCTATTCTCCCCCGCTGGGAACCAGGAGTCAGGTGCAGTGAAACAAGGGGGTGCCCAATCCCTGAACAAACCAATTAGTGCCATCGGTAAAACACAGCCACTATCACCTGATCCCGTGGCAGGTCATAAAGCTGATGCAACCCTCAATGCGCATGCGGCACAAGGAGTATGGGCCGGGGATTTACCCTCAGCAGATACGTCAAATTTTCTGCCCGCCGCCAAGCCGCAATCCCGGCAGGCAGGAACCGAAGCCATACCCCCTCGTGATGAACTCATTGCCCGGGCAGTCATTGTCGAAGATCAGGCCAACGCCAAGTTGCAGATCCTGACCTCGCGACTGGGACTGAGTGAAGAACAACAGGATCGCATATTCCCAATACTTGCCAGTTCCTCGGCGGCTTTTCACCCCATCCTACAACCTGAAGGCAGCACCAATTACCTGAAAGACTCTGTTTTTGGAGAGGGCCGCGCCATCGAGCCGGGAGCAAGCGTGGCGGAAGTGGAAAACGAGATCTATCCGGTGCTTGATGAGAATCAAAAAGCAAGCCTTGAGGAAAAAGCAATGGATCGCGAGGCCTGGTGGGAGGATATCGTCGCCCTGCTGGAGGAGGATTTGAATCAGCCCGGGGTTACCGTGGCCAATACGGAAACCGCCAAAATGAAGCCGGCGGAACAAGCTCAAACCCCTGGCAATCAATCAGCTAGGGAATCTGCTGCCACGGTCAATGAAATCGATGATTTCTCTAGCCTTTTACGGGGAAATTAGCTAAAATGTAACTTCGCTTAGGCTTTTGACGTCTAAACTTACGTAGGAGCAAAATTCATGCACTGACCCATTCAGTCATAATGACTCCTTAATCCCCAATAGAATCCCAAAGCAAAACATATGAAACTTAAAAATCACTTCCTTGTTCTCCTAGCACTCGTTGCAACGGTGAGCTTATCATCTGCCCGCGGTTGGGGCTGGAATTGGCACCGTCCTGCCCCTCCTGAGCGTCCTGAGCGCCCTGAGCGCCCTGACGACGGTGATGATGCTGACAAGCCTGAGCGCCCTGAAGGCGGCAAAATATTTGGCGACGGCAACCTTCCGGATTTCCTCGCCAAGTTTGACCTCGACGAAAATGGCAAGCTTGATGAAGAAGAACGTCAGGCAGCCAAGGAAGATCGTAGAGATCGAGCCCGTGAGCGACGTGAAGCCTGGGATGCTGATGGTGATGGCGAAATCTCTGACGAGGAAAAGGAAGCCGCCCGTGAAGCACTCCGCGCCAAGATTGAGGAAAAGCGTAACGAGCGCTTTGCCGAAGTCGACGCTGATGATGATGGTGCGCTCAATCTCGAGGAGTTCTCAGCAATCGGTGCGCTTGAGCGCCTGGCCGAGCGTCGTCCGGAAGCTGTTGAGAGAATTTTCAACCGACTTGACAAGGATGATGACGGTGGCGTGAGCGCTGAAGAGTTTACGCTCCACTTGCGTCACAAGCGCCATCATTGGCACAAGCCAAATCGTCCGGATCGCCCTGAAGGTGGTGAAGGTGAAGGTGAAGGTGAAGGTGAAGGTGAAGGTGAAGGTGAAGGTGAA
>CAWVVE010000166.1:0-5398 GCA_963933075.1 uncultured Verrucomicrobiaceae bacterium
CTTAGCATACCGGCCCGGATCTCCTGACCGTTTACCCCTGCTCGGCTGCAGAGCAGCCGTTGAACGAGGTCCTGTGTGGTCATTTCGAGGCTGAAGATGGCGACCGGCAAGTCTTCGCTAACGGCCACGTGTTCCGCAATGTTCATGGCGAGGGATGTTTTTCCCATGCTCGGGCGGGCGGCGATAATGATCATCTGCCCGGGCATCATGCCGTTGAGCTGCTTATCAATGTCCTTAAAGCCGGTAGGAATTCCCTGAATCTTGCCTTTATTCTCATAGATTTCCTCTATGGTCTCAATGGCGGACATGACATGGGAGTGCATGGTGCCTTGCGCTTCGTCTGCATTCCTGTCGTTGCCGATATCCAGAATGTCCTGTTCCACCTGGCTGAGGATTTCCTCGGGTTCCATCTCATGGGTGTATGCAGCCTTTATGGAATCGGTGCAGGTTGAGATAATTCGCCGCAGCAGCCTTTTCTCGAGCACAAGATCAACGTAGAAATCGAAATGGCTGGCATCCGGGATGAAGTCCATAATCTCGAGGACGGCGGCGGGTCCGCCGACTTTTTCCATAAGATTTTCGCGCATCAGGGCCTCCTGGAGTGTGATGGCATCGATCGGCTGCCCTGAGTCATAAAGCTTGAGGATTAACTCAAACAGTGTGGCGTGTGCGGGAACGTAGAAGGCTTCCGGGGTGAGTTTCTCGACGGCATCACCGATATTCTCACGGGGAGATTGAAGCATGGCACTGAGGACACCCTTCTCAGCATCTGTGTTATTGGGAAGTGGCCGTGAAATTTCCTGTGCGTTCGGAGGGCTTTCGGCGACACCCCGACGTGGGCGCTGGGTATCGCGGGATGAACTTGTTGGCGTGGGTCGCTGATTGCCAATGCCGTGGCCTTGAAGGTCCGGGGAATCCTCCGAAGCCAGGGCTACGAGGGGTTCTTCAAGTGACTCTGGCGGATCCTGATTAGGTGTTGGAGTTGAATCGGGCGAGTCTTCTGGCATGTGAAAAGATGAGTTTAGCTCATTATGGGGAGAGAGGAATTTCTTTAAAGAAAAAACAAGCGGGCAGGGTGAAATTTACCCTTAACGAATTGTAAGGCATCACTGGGGCGCAGTGGTCCCCAGTGGTTTGCTGGTTGGAATTCTTCCTTGCCTGTCAGGAAGGATGTCCGGGAAGTGATAGCGAATGCCCCTCGGGGGGGAATCCAGAGACGGGGTTATTTCGCTTCTGGTACTCCATCCTCAGTGGGTGAAGCTTCTTTTGCTGAGACTTTAATCTTGAGAACTGCGCTGACGTCCTGATGGAGCTTGATGCCGACCTCAAAATCTCCGGTATTCTTGATCGGTTTCTTGAGTTCTATTTGACGACGCTCGATTTCCCGGAATTGTCGATCGGTTTGGTGCAGGGATTCATGGATGTCCTTGACGGTGACAGTCCCGAATGCCTTGCCTCCCTGCCCTGTTGCAAGTTCGAATTTGAGGCGCTGTTTATTAAGTCGACCGGCAAGTTTGGTTGCGGATCCCAGCTCATTGGCTTCCCGCTCTGCCCGCGCCTTGGTCAACGCTTCAATGTGACGCAAGTTGCCGTCAGTTGCCTCGTAAGCCTTGTTCTTCGGGATCAGGTAATTAAGAGCAAAGCCCCGCTTAACCTTAACGACATCAGCTTCGGCTCCTAAATTTACCACTTTTTCTTTAAGGATGACGTTAATCTGGGACATGGCAATTCTGATGTAAGGTTTTCCAGCAGCTGAGAGCGGATTGTTATAGCTTGTATTCCCCGACCTGTCAAGGATGGGGGCTCTTGCTTTACGGGTGGAAATGCGGAAAGTGTCTGATTATCTGAAGTGGATGTGCAAGTTGACCTTTTAAACCTTAGTGCTGGCTTGGTGCAGGACATTCAAAGCTAATTGTATGGAAAAATGGGCGATTACATCAATCCGATGATGGCAAGGAGCAGGGCATTGATGACAGTAATGGTTCTTGGTTGCGCCTTTTTCTGTAATTTTGCATGTTCCAAAAAGCTCAAGTCCGGTACCGCGATCATTGTCGGGAAGGGTGAACCTGCGGATTTGTCCCCCCCGGATAAGGGTGACCAATGGCTGGGCCACCTTGGCAATCATCGTAACGGTCGCGCCTCGGATGTGAATTGGGAGCAGAACTGGCTGGATCGGGAGCCGGGAATTCTCTGGCGCAAGGAACTCGGCAAGGGTGCGGCTGGTGTTGCAGTTGCTCACGGGCGTGTTTTTGCCGTCGGCAATACTGAAGGATCTGACACGATTTACTGCTTACGGATTGATGACGGCGTCGAGGAATGGTCCTTCTCCTACGGGTGTCCTTTAGGAAAGAGGATGTTTGAGGGTGGACCGACGGCAACCCCCACCATTGATCCTTTGAACCGGCGGGTTTATGTCCTCAGTCATCAGGGAGAACTTCGGTGTCTGGACATGTCCAGTGGGGTTGAACTCTGGATGAGGGATTATGTAAGGGATCTTGGCGGCATCATGCCCCAGTATGGTTTTGCCGCAGCGCCCCTGTTGGTTGATAACTTTCTTGTCGTCCAACCTGGCGGGGAGAGCAACTCTGTGGTCGCCCTTGATCCAGAAAATGGGAGGAAGAGGTGGGGCTCCGGCAGTGATGCGACAAGTTACTCGGCGCCGATCAGTTTTGAGCATGACGGCAGACATATGCTGGCATCATTTAATGCATATGGGCTTGCGCTTTACGAGCTTTCCGGAGGAGATGTTATGGCAAGGGTTCCCTGGAAGACCCAATATAACATCAATGCGGCAACTCCCTGTTATTTTGCCGGTCACGTGTTCATAGCTTCAGGCTACGGCAAGGGTGCGGGGTTGATTGCCATTGTTGAGGGTGGGGGAGAACTGATCTATGAAACCAGAGACGTAGCCTGTCAGTTTCAATCGCCGGTGCGTTCAGGCGGGTTCCTATATATTGTCAGCGGTGATAACAGCACGAAGGCGCGGCTTTGCTGCCTGCGCTTTGATAATGGTGTTATGCAATGGAGCGTGCCACTGGGCGGAAACCGGGGAAACGTAATTATTGCCGGGGATAAACTGGTCGTTGTCACCGAAAGGGGGGAGGCAATGCTTTGTGAGGCGAGTCCCGAGGGATTTGTCGACATGGGGCGGTTTCAGGCTTTGGGGGGGCGGTGCTGGGCGCCGCCGAGCATCGCTGCAGGAAAGTTGTTTGTGCGCAACAATTCAGGCCGGCTTGCCTGTTACGGACTTCGATAAGGATGTTTTCCTTGTTTTATAAGGGAACCCGCCCCGGGAGTAGGGGGGTCGTTGCCGGGTTTTGGTTGAGATTGTCGCCGGGATGCGCATTTTATCGTGGAATTTATCAAAAGAAACCTTTGCGTATTTGAGCGCATTAACCGTTAAAGTTGTAATTCTATGTCGAAACTGGGAACGACCGCCGCCATCAACGCATTTATTCTCCTTACTTTTTCCGCGCCGATCACGGTTGCTGCAGAGAAGGCATCGCAATGGTTTGCCTGGCGAGGGCCCAACGGTGATGGCGTCTGCCACGAGAAATACAGTGGATGGTCATTTGATGAAAAACCTGCCTGGACATTCAAGATGAAGGGGCGCGGAACCCCCGTGATTGCGGATGGCAGGATGTATGTCTTTGGTTATATGGGTGATGGTCAGAATGTGGAGGAAACCATCACCTGCGTTGATGCCGGTAGCGGGGAGCAAATTTGGCAGCATGCCTTTCGTGATTATATCAGTGACACGATTTATGATCGTTATTCCATCGGCTCTGCGGCAATTGATCCGGAGACCAGGAATGTTTATTTGCAGACAAGCAACGGGCTCTTTCTTGCCTTCAGTGGCGAGGGTAAAATTCTCTGGCGTCATTCAATGATGGAGAGGTTTGGGAGGCTTACCTTTCCCAACGGTCGCACCGGGGCGCCAATTGTGGAAGGCGATCTGGTGATTATGCATTGCATCACCAGTTATTGGGGTAAGCAGGGGCCTGCTCGGGACAGGTTTTATGCCTTTGATAAAAACAGCGGTGAAATTGTCTGGGTCAGTGAACCTGGCATTGCGCCCAAGGACAGCTCATTCTCCACGCCGGTTGTTGAATCGCGTTATGGCACTCGAGTTTTCTATGCGGGCACCGGTGACGGCAACCTGGTCTGTGTCAATGCGCTGAATGGAAAACCGCTTTGGCGATTCCACATGAGCTTTGGTGGCGTGAATTCCAGCCCGGTTATCTATGGTGACACGGTAATCTGTCCCCACGGCAAGGAGAATATCGACACCACTGAGGAGGGCAGGATGGTGGCAGTAAAGATGCCCGGAAAAGTTGACTTTGCAGCCAAGCAGGCCGTATTGCCGACAACCTCGGAGGTGTGGCGCAACCCGACAGTCTCGTTTACCAGTTCACCGACGATCGTTGGTGACCGGATATACCAGGTATCGAAGGTCGGCGAGCTCAACTGCATTAATGCCGAAACCGGGAAGATTCTCTGGCATGAAAAGCTCGGTAACGACAATCTCCATTCGTCTCCGCTTTACTGTGACGGCAAGCTCTATGTCCCGATCTACAGCGGGAAGTTCTACATTATTGAACCCTCGGATGAGGGAGCGAAGATTCTGCATATCCTGGAGCCCGGGGGAAATCTAATTGGTTCGCCGGCTATCTGGAACGGCCATCTCTATCTGCACACCACCAAGCAGCTCTACTGCTGGAAGTTCAATCACAAGGGAATTGAAACCCTGCCGCAACCCGTTAAGGGCATCCCATTGCCGGGGAAGGTCACAGAGTTGCGAGTCGTCCCGAACGACGTGTTGCTGCAGCCTGGCGGGAGCAGAAAGCTCAAGTTTGAACGCCTTGACGCTGCGGGAAGAACGGTCGGGACCAGTGAGTCGGGTGATTTTGCTAAGTATATCCCTCCGACAGCGAAGGTGAAAACCCAGATGGACGCGGGTTTCCTGAAGGATACGATCAGCGCCACAACGACGGCTCGCGCCTCTGCAGGAGCCTGGAAGGGGAGCGATGGTGATGTAGGGGGAATATTTCGCGGCAGGGTGCTCTCATCCATTCCGTTCTCCGAGGACTTTGAATTATACAAAACAGTGGTCGATTCGAAAACTGATCCCGGGGAAAAGTTTGCGTATCCGCCGCTTCCCTGGATCGGGGCACGGTTCAAGTGGGAGGTTCGTGAGATAGACGGCAGCAAGGCGCTTCGCAAGACCCTTGAGCGTGTTCTTTTTCAGCGGGCAATGACCTTCATTGGTCACCCTGACCTGAAGAACTACACGATGCAAGCCGACGTAATGACGGATGGTAACCGGCGAATTAAATCAGATGTTGGTTTGGTGAACCAGCGATACTTGATCGTTCTCAAGGGGAATGCCAATCAGCTT
>CAWVVE010000167.1:0-5383 GCA_963933075.1 uncultured Verrucomicrobiaceae bacterium
TTGGGATCGTGGCAGCTGGCACACGAAATCGTATCGTCCTTAGACAACCGACCATCGAAGAAGAGCTGCTTGCCCAGCGAGATTTTCTCAGCGGTTACTGACGGCAACACCCGCATGGCGGAATTACCGGTTACCCTTTCGCAGGGGGATACCCTTGATTTCTATGTTGATGTGGGGCCCTCGGATAGTGACGGGTCAGACGGCACCAACACCGCGTTTTTGATCGTGCAGGGAGCGACCAATGGCAAGGAGATTGAACTGCCAATAACTGCCGAGGTTGATGCAACCATTAACCCTGTCGCGTCGGTGGTAATGAGGTATCGCGTCATGTTCGGCGATGAACTCGAGGTTGCCATGGTGGATAATGGCAGCGGCGATGATGAGGTGGCCAGTGATAATATTTTTACCGCCACAATCAGCACTGATGACCTTGCCGCCGGTGAGATGTTGCGCTGGCGGGTTATGGCCACCGACACGGCGGGGAATGTCACAACAGACCCGCGTTTCCCTGATGCCGTTGACTCACACCGTTATCACGGGACGATTGCCTCTGATCCTTCGCTGGATAGTTCCCTGTTGCCGGCTATGCACTGGTTTGTGTCAAATGCGGGCGCTGCAAACACCCGCAACGGGACAAGGGGGGCGCTTTTCTTTGAGGGTGAGTTTTACGACAATATCCTCACTGATTTGCATGGGCAGTCGACCTCAGGATTTCCCAAGAAGAGCTATGATTTTGATTTTAATTCCGGTGCACGGTTTCGGTGGCAGGAGGGTGAAAAACGGGTCAAGGACATCAACCTGCTTACCAACTGGGCAGATAAGGCAAAGGTTCGCAACGCCATGGGCTACGGGCTTGCGGCAATGATGGGGGAACCCTGTCATTATGCAAAGGTGGTCAGGGTTCAGCAGAATGGCTCATTCTTCTCCGTTGCTGACATGGTGGAGGATGGTGACGATCGCTTCCTTGACCGGGTAGGGCTTGATGACCAGGGAGCCCTGTACAAGATGTATAATCGCCTTGACTCAACCTCGGGAGCAACCAAGAAGACACGCAAGGATGAGGGCAAGAGTGACCTGCAGGAATTAATCAACGGTCTTGGGAGAAGCGGTGATGCAAAGCTGCGTTTTGGTTATGACAATATTGATATACCCGGGACAATTAATTACCTGGTGAGTATGGTTTTGATCAATAACCGTGATCACGGCCACAAGAATTATTATCTGTATCGTGATACCGAGGGAACCGGAGAGTGGCGACCGCTTATCTGGGACCTGGATCTTAACCTGGGCCGTAATTGGGTATCCGGTGCCGGCTACTTTGACGACAGCTTTAACGTTAATGGTATTACTGCCGGCCCAAGTAACCGTCTCAAGACACTGATATATGACGATGCTCAATTGTGGCAGATGTTTCTGCGGCGGCTCAAGACCGTGGTTGATACCATCATTGAGCCGGAAGGGAAGCCTTCCCCGGTGATTGAGGGAATGATCAATGAATACATCGCCAAGGTTGATCCTCAGGGAGTGGTTTCCGATGCGGATCTTGATTATAATAAGTGGGGATCGTGGGGAAACAGGAACCGTGTGGAGCAGGCAGCCAATCGCATCAAGGATGAGTTTCTCCCGGCTTTTCGCAGCCATTTTTTCAGCGGTTTAGCGAACACTCTACCCGATTCCCAACCCGCCATGGCAACTGTGGGCATTGCAATGGGTGAGTTTAACCCGGTCTCAGGAAACCAGGATGAGGAGTATTTTATACTTTCCAATGGTAACGGTTATGCCGTCGATCTGTCGGGCTGGAAAATTGACGGTGCCGTGCGGATGGATATCGCCCCGGGAACGGTGATCGCGCCGGGCATGACCCTGTATGTCGGGCGTGAAGCTGCAGCTTTCCGCAGTCGTATAATAAGTCCCAAGGGTAATGAGAAGAGGTTTTTGATTAGTGGCTATGATGGGCAGCTTTCGGCACGCGGGGAAACCATTGAACTGTATAACAGTTCAAACGCTCTGATTGATAGCTTCACATATAGTGGTCAGCCAACTGCCATGCAGCAGTGGTTGCGCATTACCGAGGTTCACTATCACCCTCTTGATGCCACTCCGGATGAAAATGAAATCAACAATGACTGGAGTGCGTCTGATTTCGAATTTATTGAGTTAACCAATACAGGAGGCTCTGATCTTGATATCTCCGGGGCGCAATTGGTGCAGGGCATTCATTTTATTTTTCCTCCTGAAAGCATGTTGTCTGCAGGTGCTTCAGTTCTGGTTGTCGGCAATAAGGCGGCTTTTGAGGCAAGGTATGGGGGCGGCTTGAATATTGCCGGTGAATACGACGGTCAACTGGATAACAGCGGGGAGAAGATTCAGTTACATGACAATGCAGGTGAGAATATTCTCGAATTTGTTTATGATGATGAATGGTACCCGGAGACTGACGGCCCGGGGTACTCTATTCAGGTTAACGGCAATGACCTATTGCCGGATGACTGGGGCGTATCCTCTTCCTGGGAACCGTCTTTGATCGTGGGCGGGACGCCCGGTTTAGGCGGTGATGGGAATCTGGTTTCCTTCCGTGAATGGAAAACGCAGTTTTACTCGGCTGTTGAGGCAGATGATGCGTCTATTAGCGGGCCTGGGGCCGACAGTGACGGGGATTCGAGGACGACACTTTTGGAATATGCCCTGAGTAGCAGCCCGGTTGTCGCTGGCACGGGAAATTCTCCTGATGTTTTTATTATTGCAGAGGAAGGTGTGAGCTACTTGGCCATGCGCTTTATTCGCCAGAAACATGCCGTTGACCTTGCCTATCATGTGGAGGTTGGAGATGATCTTTCCCTTTGGCAGGATACCACCGTTCCCGTTGGTTTACCGGTTGATAATGGCGATGGAACCGAGATTATTATTATGCGTGATACTCGGGTTTTTCCATCGAGTCGGAAGCGTTTCATCAGATTGTCTGTCAATCTCATTGAGTGAGGGGTAGATTTCTCGGGTTGGTAGTTTTGATTCTTCCTTACTTGAAGCAATGAGATTAGACTAAGTTGAATTTTGTACGGTTTCCGCACAGTCGTTGTTTGCTTCGCCCTCGCGTCAGTCTCGGGTTTGGGATCCTGCTCCAGGAAGAATAAGGAAGTGTCTGGCCGGGACGGCGCACCCTCTACTGCCAATGATCAGGGCGCGGTTGTTCCCGGTATGGGAGGCAGCCTTCCTCAATACGATCCGGGCAGTGATGGCTGGAAAACCGAGCAGTGGAGTGCGGATATCAGCGCGCAGCTTGAGGACATGTTCAGGTTGCTGCTGGAGGGAGGAGACTGGGAAACGGCGGCACGGTCAATATGTGCTGCGGATTTCAAGGGTGCGCGCATGACCTTGAACGAACGTGCGGTTTCTGCTCTCAGCAAGGAGCCTGGGCCGATTGACCAACCGGGAGAATTGATCGAGTTAGCGGTGTTTTCCCAAGCTATTGCGGCGACTATTGACCGGGTGGGACTTGCGCAGGGAATGCAACGGGCAAAGGCCAAGGTGGTGGGAATAGGCATAAACAATGATGGCCGAATCTCCTGTGAAATTCTCTTTCATTTAGCCGGTAAGGAAGGGAACAAGGTCCGTGACCTGGTGGGGCAATGGCAGTCCCTGTGGGTTCTTCAATCAGGGGCACCGAGATTGCTTTCCATTGAGGGAGAAGCTCACCTGACAAGATCATCAATGGGCAGGTTCAGTGATGTCACCGATGCCGCCCTCGGCTCGACTCCTCTCTTTTCCGACCAGTTCTACCGGGGCCAGGACCACTGGACCGGGCAGATTGAGATGCTGACCGGGATTGATATCGGTGGATGGCAGGGACTGGCGGCGGCGGATGTGAACGGAGATGGGCGTGATGATATTTATGTTGCCCAGCCCGGCGGGCTTCCGAATCGTTTATATGTTGCCCAGCCTGACGGGAGATTTACTGACCAATCAGCTGCTGCCGGTGTCGATTTCCTTGATTCAAGCCACGGCAACCTCATGGTCGACCTGGACAATGACGGGGACCAGGACCTTATTGTCGGTCTTTCCGACGGTATCGTGCTGATGGAGAATGATGGCAGCGGGAACTTCCTGGTCAGGCAGGCAAAGATCCTGCCTGCGGCTATCCCTTATTCGATTGCCGCCGCTGATCATGACCGGGACGGCGACCTTGATTTCTTCGTCTGCTGCTATAACCGCAGGGCTGGTGTTAACCGGCATCACGTTTTTGCCCGCCCTGTCCCGTATCATGATGCCAATAACGGCGGACGCAATGCGATGTTTCGCAATGATGGTTCCTGGCGCTTTACAAATGTGACGCAAAGGGCGGGGCTGGATGTCAATAACCGACGGTTCAGTTATGCGGCGTGTTGGGAGGATTATGACAATGACGGGGACCCTGACCTGTATGTGGCCAATGATTTCGGCAGTAATAACCTGTACGAAAACGTCACAGGCCCTGACGGGATACCGCGCTTTGAGGATGTCGCCGAGGTGGCCGGGGTCGTAGATATTGCCCCGGGAATGTCCGCCTGCTGGGGGGACTACAACAATGATGGGAACCCCGACCTGTATGTTGGCAACATGTTCTCGGCTGCCGGCCACAGGGTGAGTTCCCAAGGTCGCTTTCATGAGGGGGCAGACCCGCTCATCAGGGAAAAATTCCGTAGACACGCACGCGGTAATTCACTGTTCACGAACAATGGTGGTGGTAGCTTCACCGATACCAGTTCCCGGGCAGGGGTGAGCATCGGGCGTTGGGCCTGGGCTTCAAAGTTTGCCGACCTTGATGGGGATGGCTGGGAGGACATTGTTGTGGCCAATGGCTTTGTTACACAGCAGGACAGTGGAGACTTGTGAAGCTTTTACTGGCGACAGGTCGTGTCGCGTTCACCGCTGGCTGCCATTGCAGACCCCGGGCAGGATTATCTGGATTCCTTCAGCATGCTTGCCCAGAGGATTCGAGAGGGTAATTCCTTCAGCGGAAATGAGCGTAATTGTGCTTTCCTTAATCGCAGGGACGGGAGCTTTGTAGACATGTCATATGCGCTTGGCCTTGATCATCCTGATGACAGCCGAGGCATTGCGATTACGGATTTTGATGGTGATGGGGACCCGGATATCTGCATGACCAACCGTACTGCACCCCGCCTGAGGCTTTTGCGCAATGACCTGTCTACCGATAACCGCTGGATTTCCCTGCGCCTGGAGGGTGATCCTTCCAGACGGTGCCCGCGTGATGCCATCGGAGCCCGGGTTACGGTTTCCATTGGCAGTCGAACCCTTCACCGAACAGTTATTGCCGGTGACGGTTTCCTGAGCCAGTCCGGCAAGAGGCTGTTTTTTGGACTCGGAGCAGAGGGCGATATTCAAT
>CAWVVE010000168.1:0-5381 GCA_963933075.1 uncultured Verrucomicrobiaceae bacterium
GTTGATATTGAATCTGGCACAAGAGTTGTTTGAGTGTGGCGTTATCCCCCAAGCCGCGTAAAGATATACACGATCAGATGCCAGAGTCCGAAGAAAATAAAGACAAGATCCTTCCTCGTGTGCTTGTCGCGCATGAGGAGGTTGGAACTTTAAGGCTGTTACGTGAGGCACTTGAGAATTTCACCCCCTGTAAAGTTGATACCACGCCAAATGCGCAATATGCCTTTGAGTTGGCTCTACAGCGCGAGTATCACCTATATATGTTCGGCCTTGGATTGCCAGTCATTGAAGGGGAGTTGCTATATAGCCTGCTGGTCAAGGCTGTTCCGTTTTCTCAAAGCGGCGCCAAGTCTTGCCCCGGCGTTATTTATATCGCGGATACAGAGCATTCTTCCAGGGTTGAAATCCTTCAGCGTGAGGCGCGCGTAAAGGGAATCCTCATTAAACCGCTTACAGTGGATCGGATTATCTCAATTGTTAAAGCGGTAACCTCATTTAATGGAACGGCACAAGGGCGAGATTTGTCAAAATGAAGCCAAGGTTTGTCCAGGGCCGGCATGTTGCAGTCAAGATTTGCGGGATCACGACCGCCTCTGATGCATTAGCGGCTTGCGAGGCAGGCGCTGATGCTATTGGGTTTAATTTCTGGCCTGGGTCAAAGCGGTTTATTGCGCCGGATACCCTTGCCCAATGGGTTGGAGAATTGCCCGATTCGGTCGAGAGGATTGGAGTTTTTGTAAACGCTGATGCCGAGCAGGTTTTATCACTGCTGCAAACCGGCCTGATTCACGCAGTTCAATTTCATGGGGATGAAAGCCCTGAGTATTACCAGCAATTCTCATCAGATTTTGCCAGCCTTAAGGCTTTTACCGTGAAGGATGAATCTTCCTTGGCGGAAATCAGCAGGTTTACTGCGACAACAATCTTGCTTGATGCCTTCTGCCCCGGGGAGTATGGCGGTAGCGGCACTTGTTTTGAATGGGATCTTGGTCGTCGCTTTGTAAATGAAAATCCAGAGCGGCGGGTTGTCCTAGCTGGCGGCTTGCGGCCGGATAATGTATCGTTAGCGGTATCTGAGGTTCTTCCTGCAGCAGTGGACGTTGCAAGCGGTGTCGAATCTGCTCCCGGGATCAAGGACGGCTCCATGGTCCATGATTTTGTCCAGGCGGTTCACGAAATTGATATTCCTGATTGACCAACCGGGTATTGCGTCGATTCTCGCTGTTTATGGACAAACCAGTTCACCGTATTGCAGTGCTTCCTGGCGACGGGATAGGTCCCGAGGTCATGAGCGAAGCCCTCCGTGCCCTCAAAGCAGTTTCGCAGCACTTTGCTGTGGATTTTGATTTTGATGAGCAACTTGTGGGAGGGGCGGCGATTGATGAACTTGGATCACCATTGCCTGATGTTACCCTACAGGGGTGTGAGGAGTCCGATGCTATACTTTTTGGCTCCGTTGGCGGTCCAAAGTGGGAATCTCTACCGCCTGACGAACAGCCCGAGCGGGGGGCACTTTTGCCTTTGCGCAAACATTTCAGCCTTTTCGCCAATCTTCGTCCAAGTGTTTGCTTCCCGTCTCTGGTTCATGCATCACCTGTTCGTGAGGATATTATTGAGGGGGGCTTTGATGTTCTTTGTGTGCGTGAACTTACCGGGGGGATTTATTTCGGCGAGCCTAAGGAGATACGCGAAGATGACAACGGGCGGTTTGCTGTGGACACGATGATTTATCATCAATCCGAGATTGAACGCATTGCGCACGTTGCGTTTACTTCAGCAAGGGGTCGGAGGAAGAAAGTCACTTCCATTGATAAGGCTAACGTCTTACGTAACGGAATACTATGGCGCGAGACTGTCGAGAATGTTTCCGGGGATTACCCTGATGTGCAGCTAGAACATCTATACGTTGACAACGCAGCAATGCAGTTGATCCGCCGGCCAAGGGATTTTGATGTGATTCTCGCCCCGAACCTCTTTGGCGACATCTTGAGTGATGAGATGGCAATGATTGCCGGCTCACTTGGCATGCTTGCCAGTTCCAGCCTGGGAAGGGATAAAGGTGACGGCCTTTATTTCGGAATGTATGAACCCAGTGGGGGCTCGGCACCTGACATTGCCGGCCAAGGTGTGGCAAACCCCTGCGCTCAAATTTTATCTGCTGCATTAATGCTGCGATATTCTCTAGGGCAGGAGGATGCCGCAGATGCGATTGACAAGGCTGTTCGCGGCTCAATAGATTGCGGAATGCGAACCGCTGATATTTTCACCGGCGAGCCAGGCACTCAAAAAGTGGGGACAGTGGCAATGGGTGACTCGATTCTCGAGAGAATAAGGCGTGACTCATAATGTAAGCGGATCGAACCGGATGAGGAGTTTCCCGTCTTGGTTGAAATTGCCCCCAATTGCCCGGTTCAGCAGGCTTCATTAGTTTTCCTTAATGCACTCCGCCCAATCACCTGGAGACATCGAAGAGGGGTGGTATAACCTACCGCTGTACTATGATATTATTTTTGATCAGAATACAGCGCGTGAAGCGGAATTTCTTGAGGAGGTGTTTCATATCCATGCAGGTCGGGGTGCGCTTGAGCGCTTGGATATCCTTGAGCCTGCCTGTGGAAGCGGGCGCTTGATGGAGCGCCTCAGTGAGAGGGGGCATACGCTTACAGGCTTTGACTTGTCCTCTGCAATGATCGAGTTCTCCACAGAGAGACTGAGGAGGGCGGGGCATGTGCCCCGTGTATTCAACATGGCGATGGAGGAATTCCAAATTCCCGGGAAGTTTGATATGGCTTACTGCCTTGTCAGCACTTTTAAGTACCTTCTCGATGAGCGTGATGCCAGTTCACATCTTCGTAATGTTGCCTCACACCTCAGGAGTGGCGGGATTTATGTTCTTGGATTGCACCTTTCAGATTATTCGAGAAATGAACGGCAAAGAGAGCAGTGGGTGGGATCAAGAGGGGGGGTTCGCGTTGATTGCACCATAGACTCTGATCTCCCAGATCCTGACTCGCGTATTGAAAAAATACAGAGCCGTTTGAAAATCTGCGAAAAAAACAAGCAAAAGACAGTAAATACGGAGTGGAAATTCCGTACATATGACGCCACACAGGTCAGGTCATTGATTGAATCTGTTCCGGATTTCAGTCTGGAGAAATGTTATGACTTCTGTTATGACACCAGTGAGTCGCGAGAGTTGGATTCCCCATGGGAAGATGTAATCTTGATACTGAAAAAACACTGAGGCAGCAATGGCACCTGCACGAGGAGCATGTATCCCGGGAACTTTTTCAACGTAATTTGCAGCTTAAACCTGTCGTAATTTATCGATAACATTCAATGCGGACGTCTTTGGCACTCCCTAGTTGGCTTTGCAGCAGAATTGAACCGGTGGAATTGTTATTCCGCCTTTTACTGGGTGGTGTTTTTTGTGTCGCCGGGGCAGGAAAGATCATTGACCCGCTACTTTTTGAGTTAACAATACGCAACTATAGGATCCTTGAGGATCCATGGATTGCATGGGCGGCGATGTCCATACCTCCTTTTGAGCTGATCACCGGATCATTGGTGATTCTGCGCCTGCTTTACCCTGGGTGCGTGTTAGTCCTAACTGGCGCCTTGATCGGGTTCATTGCATCCCTGATGTCACTCCTGGCAAGGGACATTGATGCAGAGTGCGGGTGCCTTGGGATTGCGACAACGATTCAACTCCAACTGCTCATAGACTTCGTCTTGGCAACTGTCGCGATTGTTCTGATCTGGATGTGGCGGAAGGCCGCAAGGCAAAGGAATTGATCAACCGCTCAATTCCAGCATCCTGAGGATGGGGGCTTTCGCTTTCTCCCTTGTTGCCTCAACCATTATGACTTCTGGGCTTAGATCGCGCAGTGCGTTGCGCAGTTTCTCCAGTGTATTCATTTTCATGAAACGGCATTCAGCGCATGAGCAGTTTTCAGTTGGTCCGGCAATAAAGGTTTTCCCGGGAACCTCCTTATTGAGCCTGTGAAGCATCCCTGCTTCGGTGACAACAATAAAGTGGGATGCGCTGGATTGCTTGGAGTAACTGACCATTTTCTCAGTTGAACAAACGACATCTGCGAGCATGCGCACGGCATAAGTGCACTCTGGATGGGCAATTAATTCCGCATGGGGATATTGATCCCGGATTCTGGAAATGCTTTCCCTAGTGAATTCAACGTGGACGTAGCATGAGCCCTGCCAAAGGTCCATTTTCCTTCCGGTTTGTTCCATTACCCATGCCCCAAGGTTTTGGTCAGGCACGAAGAGTATGGGACGATCTTCAGGTGCTGATTTAACGATCTTGACGGCATTGCCGCTCGTGCAGATGCAATCGGAGAGAGCCTTCACATCAGCACTGCAGTTTATATATGCAATGACATAATAATTCTTGTCAGCGTTAATCTCTAAAAATGCAGCAAGTTGGTCGCCGGGGCAGGATTGTTCCAGTGAACAACCAGCATCCTTATCAGGCAATATCACTGTTTTCTCCGGGTTGATGATTTTGGCAGTCTCTGCCATGAAGTGCACGCCGCAAAAAGCAATCACATCGGCGTCAGTTTCCTTCGCACGATATGCAAGTCCCAGCGAATCGCCGACATAATCTGCAATGTCCTGAATCTCTCCGTGCTGGTAATTGTGGGCCAGAATTATGGCATTGCGCCGTTGCTTCAGGTCGAGTATCTCCTCCTGCAGGCTGGAGTATTTACTGGGCATCGCAATCGTATGAGTTGCCATTTCTATGATGGTAAACCCTAGATTGGCGTGCGCAAGGTTCAGATATTTGATTGATATCTTTGATTAAAAAGATTCAATGACGAATGGCAGTGTGCGAGGTTTTTTTTGAGAAAGATGGAAATAGGTGCGCCATTTTTTGGTTTGAGAGCTTCATTATTGTCTTTTTTAATGTTCCAAAAATACCGTTTCGAAGCATGAAATTTCTACTTTTGGGTATGTTTTTTTCCTCTTAATTGTCTGGAAAATTACTATTCACATAACTCTCTTATAATCAGTTGCGTATAGTTGCTATACCCGCAAAAAAAAATTGCCCTCCTGCGGCTCTAAAAGTTGCTTCAGTGAAGTTGCTCTCTTTAGTGTATTAACAATACTTGCGCAGGGATTGGGGGTTGGTCTTCTGACAATGCATGCAGGGGGATTGGAAGAATAAAAATATGGCTGAGAACGATGATTCAGAAATGACTCCTGATGAGATGCAGGTGTCTGGTGAGCAGACTTACGATGCTGCTCAGATTGACAAGTTGGAGGGTCTAGAGGCGGTTCGCAAGCGGCCCGGCATGTATATAGGCGACCCTGATGTGCGAGGTCTGCATCATTGTGTCTTTGAGGTTCTGGACAACTCAATT
>CAWVVE010000169.1:0-5377 GCA_963933075.1 uncultured Verrucomicrobiaceae bacterium
GCGATGCCGAATTAATCCAGGTTGTGTTGGAAAAGGAAGGGAAATAAACAGGTCGGCATCCGATACGCCGACCTCAGCACTTGCTCATGCAAGCGGGCGGAAATCCGCTCATTACCTGAATTCTGCTCCGTCCAAGTCCAGCCTGTAAATGATGCCCTTGTCGTAGCCTACAGCATAAAGACTGCCGCTGCGGTCACGCCCAAAGGAAACCACCCGGTCCGGGCAGTTACCGATCTCGCGGATCACCTGTAGCTTACGCTTTCGGTGCCTGATACCCCAAATACGCTTCGACTGGTAGTCTGCGCAGATGTAGACACCGTCAAATGAGGAAACCTCACCCGCAGGCGAACGAAACACATACCCACCGGTGATGGATACCCCATGCTTGCGTCGAAACGAGACAACAGGCGCGATGAAGCGGGCTGCTTCTTTTCGATAACGGGTAGAGAACAGCTCAAACCCCTCAAAGACGTTCCAGCCGTGATTCTCCCCCGGGCGCACGATCGCCACCTCCTCGTAGCGGTTCTGGCCAACGTCACCAACCCACAACTCACCGTTGGCAGGATCAAAACTGAATCTCCACGGTTGGCGCAACCCGTATGCAAAAATCTCACGACGCACCTGCGGGTTTGCGTGATGCACAAAAGGATTATCTGCAGGGATTCCATAGGCATTGCCGCCCTCTGGCTTATCCACATCAATCCGCATTAACTTGCCTGAGAACGAGCTCAGGTCCTGTGCATGCCCGTGGGGATCCTCCTGAGGACCGCCATCACCCATGCCGATGTAGAGATAACCATCAGGCCCGAATTCAAGCCCGCCGCCGTGGTGAAACTCGGTGGCGATCTCAAACTCCAGGACCTTTCGTGTCGGCCTGCCGGAATCGGCGCGCAGATCCGCCCGTGCCTGACGCTCTCCGATCACCATACCGCGACGCGCGCCGTCCTTTACCTCATGCATGAAATAGTATTTGCGGGTTTCAGCAAAATTCGGGTGAAATGCCAGGCCAAGCAGTCCCTCGTCATTGGTGACGTAGACCTCGTCGGGAATCTCTACAAACAGCGACCGGGTGACCGAGCCGTCCGCCCCCATCCCCAGTAATGAGAGCCGGGCGCGGCTTTTCTCAAGGATCACGAACAGGTCATCGATAACAGGGTGTTCCCCAAACCACACCGGCTTCTCCAGTCCCAGTCCCTCACCGAGGAACGGAATCATCTTGACGGGCTTTGCAAGGCGCGTGATCTCCAGCGGAGTGCCGCGCTCATTGAGAACCCTTGAGCGTTCATCCTTGAGGTTTTCCAGGTAGGCAATCAGGTCGGCAAACTCATCCATGGAAAGGGCCGCATGCAGGTTGGGAGGCATCATCGAGAGCGGACTGGTCAACTGCTCCTTGATGCTTGCCTTTGCAATCCGGTGACGAAGCTCACCCACACCGGCGATAACCAGTTCCTCCTGCGAGGACTCCTTCACGATACCGCTGAATGTTTCACCTTCCCTGGTCTTCACGATAGAGAGGGAAAAACCCGTCATGATGCTGGCAGAAGGCTGCAGCACCGAGAGTATCAGGTCGGCACGTGAGAACTTGTCGCCTGCTGCAGCAAGGTCCGGCCCCGCCAGGCGGCTACCACCGTCAGTTGAATGACACTGCGCGCACAGTGCCCGATTGCCGGCAAAGAGCTTCTGACCCCGCTCTGGATTACCGCTGCGCGTCATCACATGCTTACGATAGTCCTCAAGGGAAGGCTTCTTCTCGGTCTCCCCAGCCGGCAAAACGGAAGCTGACATAAAGCCACTACACAGGGCGCAAAGGATAAATCCGACCCTTGATTTAACAAAGGTATTGCTTGATTCCATCAGCGCGGAATTTTTTTGTAATGCTGCCATTAACTCATTAATTACTCATCAAGGATTACGCGCCCCACAAAGAGCACATCCATTACAACCGCACCCTAACACCAACACGACCAGGCAAACAAGATTCCCTTGAAAAGTATTGAGCCGGAAACAAATCAAAAAAATCGCAGCCATTACAACGCTCCGCATTTTTTAGTGCTTGCACCCGGCTGATCAACAGGTTCCCCTTTGGCCTGAAAGGAAAAAGGCCCGACATCCACCACAGCAACCCATTCATATTACACGCCAATAAACATGAAACGTTTTTATTCCCTGTTCATCGTGACACTTTGCTGCTGCTCCTTTTCGGCAGCCACGGAACGCCCTCCAAACGTCCTGCTCCTAATGGCCGATGATCTCAATACCGCGCTGAGCGGCTTCGGTCATCCCCAGTGCAAGACCCCCCGTCTCGATGAACTCGCCAGGCGTGGCATGCGTTTCGAGAACATGCACTGCCAGTATCCGGTGTGCGGTTCCTCCCGTGCCTCATTGATGACCGGGCTCTACCCATACACCAACGGCATGCTCGGCAACAGCGGCAACCTGCGAAAGAACCTGCCCGACGTGGTGACCCTGTCGCAACTCTTCCGCAAAAACGATTATCATGCCGGACGGGTCAGCAAAATTTACCACATGGGGATTCCCAATGAAATCCTTAACGGTACCGCCGCCCATGATGACCCCCCCTCGTGGGATGAGACGGTGAACATCAAGGCGCCGGAACAAAAGGCACCGGGCAAGAGAACAGAGTGGTCCCCGAAAGACACCAGTTCCCAGACCTTTACCGGGGTGGTGTCCTCTACCGGCGACCTCGAGCACGCCGATGGCATGGCGGCAGAGGCGGCAATCGGCTTTCTCAAGCGCAACCGTAACAGGCCCTTCTTTCTCGGCTGCGGTTTCGTCCGCCCCCACGTGCCACTGGTTGCCCCGGCAAAGTATTTCGACCTCTATGACCGTGAGTCCATGAGTATTCCAAAGGTTCCCGATGGCGACCTTGACGACGTGCCGGTGGTGATACGTAATTACAAGGCAAATATCCGGTATGGCGTCACCCCTCAACTGCACAGGGGATTACTGGAAGCCTACTACAGCAGCATTTCCTACATGGATGCCCAGGTCGGGCGGGTCCTTGATGCCCTAGATGCACTCGGACTGCGGGAAAATACGATCGTCATTTTCACCAGCGATCACGGATACCTGCTCGGAGAGCACAACAAGTTCCAGAAACAGCACCTCTTCGAGCAATCCACCAGGGTACCTTCCATCCTCAGCGTTCCCTGGATGACAGCGACACATGGCAGGGCAACCTCGCACATCACCGAGTTGATCGACATCTACCCCACACTTGCCCAACTCGCGAGATTGACTCCCCCCGCAAACCTCCAGGGACAGAGTCTACTCCCCCTGCTCAAGGATCCAAAAACAGCCAAATGGGACAAGCACATGGCCTTTACCATCAGCCGCAGTGGTGGAGAGTCCATTCGCACGCACCGATGGCGTTTCACCCAGTGGGGGCACGGCGCAAAAGGCGCGGAACTCTATGACCGGCAGAAAGATCCGGGAGAATTCACGAACCTGGCGAAGAATCGCCGTTATGCGGGAGAAGTGGCCAAACTCAAGGCACTACTGAAAAAAAAGCGGGTCGAGGCCGGATACGACCCGAAACGCTACAAGTAAGCTCAACAACGGCATTGGATTGGTCCAATACCTTGTGAATGAACGGACGCCTCGCACCGCTAACGCCGCTCGACGCGCTTCCAGATTCCCCTGATGGTCTCCTCCTGGCGCATACCCCTTGGCGGGTTCATGCTCGCCGAGTAGTGCTCAAACCTACGCAAAGGTAACTGGAAGTATCCGTTTGGATCCGTCCGGCGCACCCAGTCATAGGCATACTCAAGCCACTCATTGCGGTAGTCCTCAGGCTGCTTGATGAACCAGTTGATCTCGTCCCATCCCCAGACATGGATCTTGTCGCTCTCGCGGTATTCGCCGGGATGATCAGAACTGCCGAAATTGTCAATCTCTACAATATAGGGCAACGCCTCACACTTCCAGCCACTCGGCGTGATGCCTCCCCTGCTGCGCCCGTAGATCGCGTCACTGAATCCTTTCTCGAGAACAGCCTTGTAGGGCTCACCCTTCACTGATTTTGGCCGAGAGGGAAAGGAATGCAGGTCAAACATCAGCTTTCCCTTATGCACAATGCCTCCGCTGGGCACATGCGCGTCGAGGAGTATCTTATGGCGCCTTGCATGCCGCTTGGCATACGCACGGATCCTTGCCAGTAAGTCCCGCCAATGCCGGTGCCCCCTGTCCGAGTCATCCATGATCTCAACCTGCCCGATATGGATTGCCTCGATTCCCATGTCAATCCACCGCTGGGCCACATAAAAGAACCACATTCTGGTCTCAAGCCGGCTCATGTCCGGTATCGATGCGCCTTTAGCCCAGTGATTGTGCCGGTGCCCAAAACCATACAGCATCGACTTGTAGCTGAAGTTGCGTTGCTTTTGCGGAACCCTAAATGCCTCGAACACGGAGACCGGGATTGAAATCTTTTCCACGTCCCTGGTCACGATCTCAAAGATCGCCCCCTGCAGAATGATGTCCGGGTCAACCGCATGAATACGCTCAAGGAAAGGTTTGCCCTTCTCCACCAGGGAACCGATGCGTGACTCGTTGCCCCACATCCAGATAACTCTGCCGGCAAATTTAACCCCCGTCTCCCTGATCATTCGCAGGTCGTCCTCCAGCCCCAGGTGGAGCAGCGAGGCAAAGGTGGCACTGCGGGCCAGGTAGTTTTCCAGGACCGGACGGGAAATGCTCCCGTCGAAATGATAGTCGGCCCCGCCGGCTTTCTGCGTATCAGCCCCGGGGGAGCGCAGCGGCATCATAAAAATGAACGCACAGGCTGCCCCCAGGATGCAACGCACCGGGTATTGCTGACCGGCAGCCTGAATGAAAGACATCTTTTGCCCGTCAGGATAAATCACCTTCAATATAGGATTGTTGCTGGCGCAGGCCTTCATTTACTTGCTCATTATGTTGCATTGCCATCATATTCAAGAAAAAGGAAGTGCATGACAAGTGAACCAGCACCCAAGAGTCGCGTGGTCATTGCCGGGGGAACAGGATTCCTCGGGCTGAACCTAGCCACTCACCTTGCCGCAGAAGGTCACGAGGTGGTGCTCATCTCACGCAATGCACCAGGGCAAGACGGCCCATGGGTGCACACCAAGTGGGATGGACGAAGTGTCGGCGATTGGGCAGGGCACCTGGAAGGTGCCGCCGCCTTGGTGAACCTTGCCGGCCGTACGGTGGATTGCATCAAGACGCCCAACCATTGCGACGAGATTCTGCGTTCCCGTGTCGATTCCGTGCAGGCCCTGGGACAGGCACTACGGGAAATAAAGCATCCTCCGGCTCTCTGGGTGCAAATGGCCACTGCCCACATCTACGGGGATCCACCTGAAACAATCTGTGA
>CAWVVE010000170.1:0-5371 GCA_963933075.1 uncultured Verrucomicrobiaceae bacterium
GGAAACCTGGGGCGGTGGGCTGCCCGGGGGCAAGTTGCCGCCGAATGTGCGCTTTTTCACCGCGCAGGGCAAACCGGAACACTGGCCGATGCGCTACACCATCGCCCATTGGGCGACCCTGCTCAAGGGCATGGCCCCCGGGAAATACAACGTCTATTGCCGCACCATCGACAAGAGGGGCAATGCCCAGCCCATGCCGCGCCCGTTCCGCAAGTCCGGGCGTAACACGATTGAAAAGTCACCAATTACAATCGAGGCCTGAGTTGAGGTGGCACCCGGCACATGTGATTAGGGAGTATGCCCCGGAAACACTCGATGATTACCGGGGCATTGCCGGCAATCAACTTGGTCATGTCCGCAAGGGGTTGCCACTTCCTGCCGGTTTGCACGATAAGCTTGCCAGCCTTGTCCTCCTTGATCTCGAATCGATTGTTATAGGTTGAGTAAAGAAGGTCACCTTGCAGAAAAAAAAGAAACCGCTTCTTGCCCTTGTCAGTGATGATCCGGATGGGAACAATCCGGGCATTGGCGCCATCCATGCGGTAACCCCGGACTGTCGCCGGCATTCCGGCTTTCTTGCCCGCAGGTGCTTTGTAAACCTTGTTCACCTTGATCTTGGCATAACCTTCCTTGGTAAAGCTGGTAATGGTGGCATCAACAATCATTGGGATGGCGGGATTGCGGATAGCCACCTCCAGCCCAGGCGGTAACTCATCACCTGCTGCCTGCGGCAGTTCATCTGCCTTGATGAAATTATTCAGGACAACAACAGACAGGAACAAAGCCGCTGCTGAGCAACGGATAAGAGGAGTAAACGGGAAAAATGGGTGTCGGGCTATTTTCATGGGATCTTCTTGTTTGATAAAAATAACGCACCTCCAGGGTAATTTCTTAGAGGTTTGTCCAGGATTGCTGAAAACAAACCCCCCAGCCACCGCTAACCCTTGAATTTGCTGGCCTGCCCAACCCAGTCATCACGCCGAATCCTATCCTTTAGCTCAAGCTTTGAAGAAAACAGCTCGATATCCTCCTTACCCCATTGCGCAACCTGCTCAAAGCTGTGGACTCCCATCTCATTGAGCTGCTTCTGCAGGGCTTTGCCGACACCCCGCATTTTGGTCAGGTCATCCTGTAACCCTGAGGTGGTAGAGGCAATTTCCCCGCCCCCAGCGGCAATTTCCTCCGGCTTTACCGTATCCACCTGAGGATCAGTCACATGGCCGGCTCTCTTGCCTGCCGCCTGATCCCGGGCCCTTGATAACCCTGACTCAAGATCCGCCATTTGTTCCTGGATCAGGCTGATTTGACGGTCTTTTTGCTTTATTTTGTCCTCCATCACAGACACGGCGGCAGCGGTAACGCTGTCTTCATTGAATACCGCCGTTTGATCCTGCCGGCCGGCCTTGTGACAACCATACCAGTAGCCCAGCCCGAAAAACAGCACTGCTGCCACGGCTAGAATCAATCCTATTTGTCCAACAAGATAAATCATGGCTATTGGCGGGGACGACCCCGGGCACGGATATTGCGGTGCAAGTGGCGGCTTGTCAATCATCGGCGACGATTGATCCCGCGGATTATCAGGCTGGAGGGGATCAGCCCGGCGGGCTATAACTGTTTAATGACGTAGATGGGTTTATGGAAGTCCTCCTCGAGGTCATCCACCATCTGCAATCGCAACATCGAGGGATAACGGTTCTGGGGCACTATCTGCCAGGACCGCTCTGCTCCAACATTGTACCGTGCCTTTGCCGTGGCCTTGCGGTTCAACACCCCGTAATGGGCCAGCCGAATAGTATCGAAAGGATAATATCCCGAGTGCACTTCGATCACCTCATACTCATAGAGGACCAGGCAACTCTTGTAGGTAACGATACTTTTGGGAGGCAGGTGCGTCTTGATCTTCAACTGAATGGTTATATCGATCTCACCCCAGTCGATTCCTGCCGGAACCAAAGGCTGATCAACATCCCTGTTCACCGGCCTTGCAGGTAAGTCGACCGGAGCCTGAGGCAAATACGCAATCCCTTTTCCCTTGGCATAATGGACAAAATCATCGGCAACCTGACTTGCCCATTGACGCGCCTCAGTGGGACCATAATGGATGCCGTCATTCTTCGGATAGGAATCTGTATATTCAGTTACCCGCCTACTGTCGAATACCCGGCCATATTCCCCCACCACCCTCTTTATCAGATCCTCCATCTCCTGCTGCAAATCGACCGGATAACGCTCAGGGTGGGATGAGGGCGGGGCAATCCAGTAACATTGGATGCCGTCCATGGTGGTTGCCTTGGCCATGTTCCTGCAAAGGCCCTCCACCTCCTGGACATTACCCTCTCTTGTCCGCCGCTTGGAAACAAGGCTGGCATAGAGGTTGGTGCCGGTCTGGACAACCACAATGTCCGGGTCACAATCCCTGATGAGTTCCTCGACTTTAGGCACTTCATCAATACTGCGAATACGCGTATCCTCAACAGGGCTCTTGTGCCAGAAGCCGATGTTCGATGGTATTGGATCATATCGACTCAACCAATAATAGGGAGTCGCCCCGCCAGCCACGTAGGTATAGACCGCGAATCCGGCTTCCCGCAACCTGTTGTCAAAGGTGCGTCCAAAAGCCCCCATGCTCATTGAATCCCCAAGGTAAAGTATCCTTTTTGCCCCGGATATCGGGGCAGTTTTCTGCCTGAAATGCGCTGCCACTTTGCGGGACGAAGCCTTGCGCTTCTTCACCTTCGACAGCAAACCCGGTTTAGCATCAACAACCGGTGGCAAAGCCACGAGCAGGCTCAATAGGCAAATAACGATACTGGAGAAGATACGCTGACACATCCCTGTGGGAACCTGTCGTATTTCTACCAGAGTGGGAACATTTATCAACCGATATAAACATTCCGGGCTGCTACATCAACGCCCATGCAGAAAACATGGTAACATCGATGAAAATTGTTCCTCCACTCAAGAGAGAGCCCTGCTAATTGGCCCGGTAATCACTCTGCATCCTCCTGATCTTTCCACGAAGCGATAATTTGGTCGCAGTCGACATCCTCTCAACAAACAAGACTCCATTGAGATGATCCGTCTCGTGCTGAATCACACGCGCAAGCAGGCCGTCTGTTTCAATCACAACGGACCGCCCGTCAAGCAGGTCCAGGGTGGCCTTGACCTCATTCGGACGCGTAACATCCCCACGGATATCGGGAAAACTCAGGCATCCCTCTGACAGCACATCCGAGTCTCCTCCATACTCAAGCTTGGGGTTCATAAATATCAGGGGCATGACTTCCGCCAACCCTGTATCCCTGCCATCAACACGAAGATAACTGAAGCACTCGGGGTCATGTGACACGTCCATCACCGCCAGTTGTATAGCGACACCGACCTGGGGTGCGGCAAGGCCTATCCCATCGGCTTCCCTCATTGTTTCCAGCATATCCTGGACAAGTTCCCGCAAGTCATCGGCAATCTCATCAACCACTGCGCATTTCTTGCGGAGAACCGGGTCGCCGAATATAACTATCTCTCGGATCACGGGTTTTTATCTGTATCAGCTTTGCGCAGGAGAATCCTTGCCGGGACGTCCCTAACCTTGAACCCCGACTTGGTCAATGCATCCCAGGTGGCAACCAGGGCCTTAAGGGGCGAATCCTCATCGGCCTTGAGTTCCAGCTTAACCCCCGGACGATCCGCCTTAAGTTTGCGCAAGCGACCAGCAAGACTGCCGATGGGCACTTCCTCAGCCCCGAGAAAAATTGTTGAATCAGCACTCACCGCCAGTTCAAGCCGTGCCTCGCTCGAGGTTTTTGACGATAGCGCGGAAGCCTCGGGCAAGGTGATGTTCGCAAACGTTTTCTCCTCAAGGGGAGCCGAGGTAAGGATGAAATAAATCAGCAGAATGGCAAGGATATCGATCAGTGAAATGATCGGGACTGAAGGCCTGCTGCTACGCTTGCGAACAAAGTTCAAGGAATACTATGGCTGCTGGTTGACGTGAACGGAAGAAGGCAACAGCGATTCCTCCGTGAATGCATGATCAAGCACTCCAGGGCTCCGCGGTTTGCAAAGTGCCGTGAGCAGGCCATTGCTCAGTGATTCCATGCGAACCCCCATGCGTTCGAGTTTCTTGGTGAAATAACTGTGGGCAACCACGGTGGGAACCGCGATGGCCAACCCGGCAATCGTCGTGTTCAAGGCCTCGGCAATTCCGCGGGCAACCTCAGCACGACCGCCAACACCACCCCCGACATCAAGGTTACTGAACACGGCAACAAGCCCGGAAACAGTGCCCAAGAGCCCGAGCAGTGGAGCAATCGTGATTACAACCTCCAACAGGGCAATGCCTCGCTCCAGCCCAACGACTTCCTCACGGGCCCTGGCTTCGGTTGCCGCTGTAGCCTCTGCCCGTCCCGAATAGCCTCCGGTAATGGCGGTCAATCCAATGCGGGAAAGTGGAGACTTGTTCCCGCGCAATAGCTCAATGAGTTGAGGAAGCGCGTCGCCGGCAACAAAATCATCGGCATCGGCCAAAGCCTTCTGGACCTGCAAGGGGACAATATTATCAGCGCGCAGGGAAATAGCCTTGTAGAGAATCACTGCCACGGAAAGAAGTGACAATGCAACCAGGAAGATCATAAACACTCCGCCATCGAGGAGAAATGCCGATACCGCGTCAAGTGAAGCGGAAAACTCAATGGCCAGGCCGGCAATATTCATGGGAACAGGCATACTAATAAATAATGATCTCGTAATCAAATTCCATGCGCTCGTCCTGGGTCCTGTCGATCAATTCATCGGGAACCGGCGGCAGAACCGCATTGCGTATGCCACTGATTGAGAAATCCAACATCACCGGGTCGGAATCATTGCGCAGCACCTTTAATTCCACGATTTTCCCTGACCGATCAATCCAGAACCTTATCTTGAGGGAACCGTACTTGGCAAAATCGCCCCTTGCAATACGCGCCCGGTGCCAACTCCTCTGCACGGCTTGGTCCACCTTCTTCTTGTAATGTCCAAGTGGAGTCTCGGAAACATCAAGGGCAGGATTGCCGAGGTTGCTTAACTTGCCCGCAAGCCGCTTCTTGGGAGAATGGGCCTGAAATACAGGAGATCGCCCCTCGCGCGGTTGCAGGGCCTCCCCTTCCGCCGATACGGGCACCGGTTTACTGGTATTGCTCTCAACCACTTCAATCTCTCCGGGTTTATTCTCATTAATCAGCACTTCTGAACCGGTATTCCCTGTATCCCTGCCACTGGATTTTTCGTCGGCCAACTCCTCGTGTTTAGTGTCATGAAGATTCTCCTGAGTGGAGGCATCCGGCACCCGGCCCTCTGCTGCCTGTTGATCTTGCGCAAGGTTACTGGCCGC
>CAWVVE010000171.1:0-5369 GCA_963933075.1 uncultured Verrucomicrobiaceae bacterium
ATATGCCTCCGTTTCGCGTGGCATTGAAAAGCGCAAGTAAGGCTCGTATTCCGGATGCAGCGTGCGGTCGGGTATGGTGAAATCCATGTCGCGTAGATTCAGCCAGGCCTCGGTGAAATCGGTGATGAAACGCTCGAAGCGCTTGTCCTTGAGCAAGCGCTCGGTTTGCGCGCGGAGATTGGCGCGCAGTTTTCCGGCACGGGCAAGGCTAAGCAACCCGGCATCCGGTGCAGTGCGTGTGAGAAAATAGGAGAGTCGACTGGCGAGTGCGTAGTCATCTAGTGCTCCGGCAGGTTCACGTAAGTAAAGGAAATGCGGGGAGCTCAACACTGCGATGGCTGCCGTGCGTAGTGCGGGCTCAAACGCCTCGCTTCTGGCGCGTTCGGCCTGAAAGAGCTTCACGTAGGGGGCTACTTCCTGTGGACCCACCGGGCGGCGGAAGGCGGCATTCGCCAAACGGCCGAGCGCTTGTTCGGCATCGGCCTTTTCATTGGCTGATTTGATCTCGAACTGCGGCTTGTATTTCGACTTATTGCGCTCATTCGGGTTGCGGGGCTCAATCTCCACGCGCTTCAGCCCGTCCATCAGCAGCTTGTGGCCACGCGTTGGAAATTCACCCACTAAGGGCCCCTCAACTTCTACCGAGTGAATCGCTAATCCCGGGCCCTTGTAATCTTTTGCGTGAATTTTCTTCGGGCGTCTCCTGCCTAGGTCCGAGTCCGAAATGCCGTAGGGCTCGACTTGGATCATGTATCCGTCTCCCATGAAGGCCGTCAGTTCCACGACATGCGCCTTACCGGGAGCTCCGGGTGGAAAAGAAAAGTATCCGAAGATGGGCTTTTCGACTCCTTTCTTGAAGGTTGTCGCGCCTACGGAAAATGTGATCGGGATCTCAGACTGGTAGGCGAAGCCGCGCACCTTGATCCGGTAGAATCCCTTACCTCGCGTGTTCGCCGTTCGAATCATGCCAGTTGGGTACCCATACGGAGAAAATCGCACCACCGAGCCGTCTTCAAGCTTGAGCCGGTTGTCGCCCAAGTACCGGTCCAGTTTTTCGTCGTCCGTGTACCGCCCTACGCGTTTCTGCGGTTTGGGAGCATCGGTGAACTTGGCGATCGTCCCGTCCAGGACCGCTCCGGCGGTTTTTAGGTACATCTGCATGTGCTGCATTGAGACACCCAGCGCATGCCCGACATTATCGAACTCATGGGAGCGCCCGTCCTCCGGCAGCATCCCCTCCAGCTCCAGCGCTGTGCCGAAGAGATCGTTCATCGTGTTCTCGTATTCGCGTCGGTTGAGCCGTCGCAGCACGGTTCCCTTCTCATGGGCATGCTGGGTGAGCAGGGCCTGGCCAAGGCTTTTGCGGATCAGGGAGATTTCTGCAGGAGTTGGCCGGAGCTTTACCTTGGCCGGCGGCATCTCGCCCTTGTCCACCCGGTCAAAGATCTGCTCCCATTTGGCAAAATTTTTCGCATTCGCAAGATCGTGTGCCAGTTGTTCCAAATCCAACCCGCCCTTGGACGCACCGTCCCCATGACAATCATAACAGTGCGTGGCCAGTACCGGTTGCAGCTTTAAGGCGAAAGATTCATCCGTCTTCCCGGCGGATACCGGGTGCCCTGCATACCACAATCCCGCCACTGCTGTGATCATGAGAATGAGGCGCTGCATCTTGTAAAGATAGTGAGGTGTGTATCGGCGTGCAAACCGGAATTCATTCCGATGGGGAGAGGCGCTTGAAAGCGCATTATAGTATTTAAATGATGTAATTTCATTGCCTGCCTTGTTGGTGATGGTTGTTGCTGTTTGACATTCACCGGGGTTGGAGCTGAGATGCCTTGTTACCCAGATGAAGCTGCTCATATTCCTGTTGTTTTGGCTGACCGTGAGCCTTGAGGCGGCGAGCAGGCCGAACATCGTCTTTATCCTCGCCGATGACCTCGGCATTGGGGACGTGAAGTGCTATGGTGGTGAACGGTGCCTGATTGAGACGCCCAATATCGATCGGCTGGCGCGCGAGGGATTGCGTTTCACCGATGCGCATGTGCAGGCGTCAGTATGTGTGCCTACCCGTGTTGCCATCATGACCGGGCGCTATCCCTGGCGTTTTGGTCCTCCGCAACGTGGTGGGCCGTGGGGTTTTCTGGGGCCGCGTTTTGACACGGACACCTTTACACTGGGCAAGATGTTGCGCGGGGCGGAGTACCGTACGGGGTATGTGGGAAAATGGCATCTTGGCACCCGGATGGCGACCAGGGATGGCAAGGTGCAGGGGCTTTCGAACGTGGACTACAGCAAGCCAATCACTGTGGGACCCGTGCAGCATGGCTTTGATGAGAGCTTTATTCTCCCGGGCTCGCTGGACATGTATCCCTATGCCTATGTGCGTAATAATACCTGGCAGGGTGAGGTGAGTGCGCAAAAGGGGTGGAGCGCCTTCAATCGCGTGGGACCGGCAGAGAAAGGCTTCAAGGATCATGAAGTGATCGAGACCTTTTATCGCGAGACGGAAAACTTCATTGGCAAGCAATCGGTTACCCGGCCGTTTTTTTTGTTCCTCGCGCTCACCGCTCCCCATACGCCGACCAGTCCGGGTAAGGCCTGGCTTGGCAAGAGCAAGCTTGGAGTATATGGCGATTTCGTGATGGAGGTGGACAGTGCCGTGGCGCGCGTTCGTGCAGCCCTTAAAAAACAGCAACTGGCGGACAACACGCTGATCTTGTTTGCTTCGGATCATGGTGCTGCCCCATATGCTGGAAATATCCTCAAGGCCACCCCGAATCAGCTGCGCCTGCTGGAAAAGAAAGGGCATTTCAGCAGCGGAGCTTATCGTGGCTATAAGTTCAGCGTTTATGAGGGAGGGTTGCGTGTGCCACTGATTGCCCATTGGCCAAGAGTGATCCCGGCCGGCGGCACGAATCATGCCCTTGTGGGACTGTGTGATCTTATGGCGACCTTTGCCGAACTTGTCGGGGTTGACCTTGATGCAAGGCAGGCGCCGGACTCGGCCAGCTTTGCAAAGCTCTTAACTGATTCGGGGGCAAACGGTGCGCGAGAGAACCTGATTATGCAGTCGATTGGCCCCTTCGTGGTGCGTGACGGGGACTGGAAGCTCTGCCTGTGTCCGGGCAGTGGTTCGCACCTTGAGCATGGCAACACCCCGAGGAGGGATGATGCCTGGCGCAAAAGTCTCAAGGAATTCGGCAAGATACCCACATGGAAGGATCTTTCCAAGGCACCCTTCGTGCAACTCTTCAACCTGGCGGATGATCCCCATGAGGATCACAACCTTGCTGCCCGGGAGCCACAGCGTGTGGATCAAATGGTTGCCTTGCTGCGTCAGCAGGTCTCCTCAGGGCGCAGCACGCCGGGACCGGACATCAACAACGAACGTTCGCGCATAAACATCAACCAGCGTTTGCCGAATTTTGTGCGTAAGCTGTTGAAGTGAATTGTCCCAAGTGCGAATATATAATCACTGCATGATGAAGCGGCAGATATTTCTTTATTGGATCCTTGCACTGGTGGGCTGGCATCCCTTTGGCGCGCAGGCGGCGGATGACAAGGTGTTTGCCGACCTTATTCGACCGGTCTTTCAGCAAAGCTGCGTCAAGTGCCATGGCCGGGACGGTAAGGTGAAGGGTAAGGTGAACCTGCTCAAGCTGGAGGGAGCCAAGGACCTTGTCTCCGACCTTGAGCGGCTTGAGACCATCATTGATGTGCTTGATGAGCATGAGATGCCCCCGGAGAAGGAGCCTGACCTCAAGCCGGAAGTGCGTAAGCAACTGGTGATGGAACTGCGCAGGATGCTCAATGCCGGGGCCGTTGCCGGCAAGGGATATGCGCCCACGCCCATGCGCCGAATGAACCGCTTTCAATATAACAATGCGGTTATGGATTTACTGAAGCTTAAGGTCGTGGTGTTTCCCCTGCCGGAGAAGATGATGCGGGATCGCTCCGGTTATTTCCGCCCGGAAACCGGCAAGATGCCCAAGGAAGTGGTGGTCAGCAGCCGCCAGCTTGGTAAATCAGCACTCATTGAGCCGCGCCTTGCCGGGGTGGGGCCTTTTCCCCAGGACCTGCGTGCCGAGCACGGTTACGATAACCGCGGAGATCACCTGTCGCTCTCGCCCATGTTGATGGAGGCCTTTTTCAAGCTCGGCCGCCGCATCGTGCAGAGCCCGAACTTCGATAAGCGTTTCGTGGGTATTTGGCAGGAATTATTTGTCCCGCCCGGCAAGGCAGCGCAATTGGATGAGGAGGTTCGCAGACGCCTGGAGACTTTCCTGGGCAGGGCCTTCCGCAGGCCTGCGGAAAAGGATGTGCTGGATCGCTATGTCGGGCACGTGACCGGGCAGATCAAGTCGGGCAAGCCATTCACCGAGGCCATGAAGGAGGTCGTCTCGGCGGTGTTGGCCTCACCGCAGTTCCTGTATCTCTATGACAAGCCTGCGGGCGGCGGGAAGATTGAGCCGCTCAACGGGTTTGAACTGGCTTCCCGCCTGTCTTTCTTTTTGTGGGGCAGTATTCCGGATGACAAGCTGCTTGAGCTGGCGGGTAACGGACAGATCAATGACACCAAGGTGCTCCAGGAGCAGGTAAAGCGCATGTTGCTGGACCGTAAACTCAAGCGCTTCTGTGACAGCTTTCCGGCCCAGTGGCTGCAGCTGGAGCGTATCATTTCATCGCTTCCGGATGAAACGATCTACAGGGATTTCTATTACTCCCCGCCCAATTACCGCACCAGCATGGACATGATGATGGAGCCTCTGTTGCTTTTTGAGACGGTGCTGATCGAGAACCGGTCGATCCTTGAGTTTATTGATTCTGACTACACCTACAGGACACCACGCCTGCGCAAGTGGCACGGGGAGCCGACCAAGGAGAGGCTTGGCGGACCGGTGACCCTGCACTTCAGGCGTCAACCGGTGTCCGACAAGCGCCAGGGCGGGATGATTACCAATGCCGCGGTGATGACAATGACCTCGGGCCCGAGCGAGACAAAGCCGATCACGCGCGGGGCGTGGATTGCCGGGGTGATTTTCAATGACCCGCCTGATCCACCGCCAGCAGACGTGCCCCCGTTGCGCAGGGAGGAGGGGCAAAAAGCAAAGGAATTGACCCTGCGCGAGCGCTTTGCAGCACATCGCGAACGTGCAGATTGCGCAGGCTGCCATGAGCAGTTGGATCCCCTTGGCTTTGTGCTCGAGAATTTTGATCCTGTTGGGCGTTGGCGTGACCAGTATGAGAACGGGCGTAAGGTGGATTCCTCGGGAACGCTTTTCCGCAAATATGAGTTCAAGGACATTGTGGAGTTCAAGGAGGCGGTGTTGGCCGAGAAGGACCGGTTCACCCATGCTTTTGCCGAG
>CAWVVE010000172.1:0-5364 GCA_963933075.1 uncultured Verrucomicrobiaceae bacterium
GCGGATTTCTTTAGTGTTGCTGCCGGATTAGTATTGTTGTGAGAGTTTATTTAAGGCTTCTTTCTGCATTTGTAGCTCTTGCTATGTTGGCCATTTCCGGGGCGGGAGTTTTTTATGTCTGGGAGAAAATGGTTTTCCCTGAACGAAAAATTGAGGAGGAAATCGTACAGCTTCGAAAGCAAAAGAAGATAAAGATAGACCACGGGGCCAAAACATATAGGGAGGCTGTGGCTCTCCTGTCCACAGGTGCATTAGGTGGAGGGGTGGAGAAGTTGCATGAGTTGATGAGGTTCTACGATGACTCAGAGTTTTTTCCTGAGGCCAAACGTGTTGTCGGAGAGATTAATGTTGATCGCCTGCTTTCCAAATCGATCACTCCGGGCAAGCATGAATATATTGTAAAGGGGGGGGATTCTCTTGTGCGTATTGCCCAGCAGGAAAGTTCCACTGTTGGGTATGTGATCCATGTCAATGACAGGATGGGGTCAGGTTTGCAAAAGGGGGACCAACTGATTGTAAGCCCCCTTGATTTTACAATTTTGATCAGTTTGACGGCCGGCACTCTGACCTTGCAGGCTGAGGGGGGGGAATTCTTTAAAGAATATCAACTTGTCCGGCACAAGTTCCCTCAAAATTTCCCCATTGAGTTTGACACTAAAATCAAGGCGCTCATTGTCGGCAGTGGTGAGATTCTTCTTCCCGTTGGAAGCCCACAGTATGTTGCCGCCGAGAAAGAGTTGAGATGTGCACGCAGGGGCGTGCCTTTTCGCTCAGTAATCTCTGATTCAGGGGACAATAAATATATAACAGGTTTTTTCCTTGGGCGTGAAGACATCGAGGAGTTGGTTCTTCTGATTCGTCCTGGAACAAAGGTTCATGTTCGCAAATAGTTGGCTTGGACTTCATGTTGTATTTCGAATAAGCTGCCAATAGTGTTGATTATGGCACCCAAAAAGGCTGCAGTAAAAAGGGCGGGGACCCCGCAAAAGAAAGAGATTTCGCCATGGGATCGTGTGCAATTGGCAAGGCACCCGATGCGCCCCATGATGCTTGATTATGTTGCTTCATGCTTTGAGGAGTTCATCGAGCTACACGGTGACCGCCATATTGGGGATGATGCAGCCATGCCTGTTGGGCTCGCGACGATACTGGGACAGCGTTGTGTTGTTGTTGGTCATGAGAAGGGGCGTGAGACCAAGGAAAAGCTGAGAAGAAATTTTGGTAGTGCAAATCCTGAAGGCTATCGAAAAGCGTTACGTGTGATGAAGTTGGCTGAGAAATTCAGCATGCCTGTTGTCGCGATAATCGATACGCCTGGCGCTTACCCAGGGATCGGTGCCGAAGAAAGGAATATTGCTGAGGCAATAGCCTGCAATCTGAAGGAAATGATGTTGTTGCGCACGCCGATTGTTGCAGTGATTATTGGCGAGGGTGGATCCGGTGGCGCGCTGGGCATTGGTGTGGCAGATCGGGCAATGATTATGGAAAACGCTTATTATTCGGTAATCAGTCCCGAAGGTTGTGCGGCTATTCTCTGGAAGGACAGGAATCATGCCCAGGAGGCTGCAGAGGCAATGAAACTTGATGCAGAGAACCTTAAGCGGCTGGAGATTGTTGATGAGATTGTCCCTGAACCAGAGAAGGGCGCGCATGCTGACCCCGCGCTTGCCGCAGATTACCTCAAGGCTGCGATTGTCAAAAACCTTAAGGAATTAACTGATTTGCCGATAGATGAAATAATCTCGCGTCGTTACAAGAAGTTTCGCTGTATGGGAAGATTCAATGAAGGTGAATCTTGAATGAAGGCGTGATTTCTTCTAGCCCTTGTTTAACCCGTCAATGAACGTTTTGGCAGCAAGAGAGGTTTCCGAGGCGAGACTGGCTCGCGGCTTCGCAAATCCCGGGCAGAACCACGGATAGCTTCCCAGTAAGTCGTTGATGACAAGGATTTGGCCATCGCAATCCTCACCGGAGGCAATGCCAATTGTCGGAACCGTCACGGTTGACGTTATCTCTCTGGCAATGCCCGCGACAATGTTCTCAAGGACTAGCGCATTCACGCCGGCGGCAGCAAGTTCAGTTGCATCGGAGATTAATGATTTCGCCTCAATCTCTGTCTTACCTTTCTTCTTGTAACCGCCCTCCTGCTTAACTTGCTGCGGCAACATGCCGATATGACCGATGACCGCAATGCCAGAGCGCATAATTGACTCGGCCTGAGGAAGGACTTCTCTACCTCCTTCAAGTTTCACTGCGTCAGCGCCTGCTTCAGCAAGCCGGCTGGCAGCGGTTACTGCAGCATCGGGGGTTTCGTAGCTTCGGTATGGAAGGTCTGCCACTAGAAGGGCATTGCGCACCCCATTACGACAGGCATTCACGTGGTGCGACATCATTTCAATCGTTACCTGTGTTGTGTCCTCGTGACCGAACACCATCATTCCCAAGGAATCACCAACGAGGATTATCTCTATGCCGGCTTCATCAAGCAGTCTTGCAACAGCGTAGTCGTAAGCGGTCAGGGCACTTATCAAGGGCGTGCCTTTTCGTTCTTTGAGGCGTTCGAGTTTTTCCCGTCGCGGTATGGCAGTGGGGTCATTCATTACCAATATTGGGTTACCATGGGTAGTTCTGGCCGATTAGTGGAGAGCTCGTTAAAGTGATCGTTAACAGTAATGTTGTCGCCGGGAAGGCAAAGTCCGGGGCGAATAGTTGCAAGCGGAGTCAGGACAAAAAGGCGCATCCTGAGCTTCGGGTGGGGGATTGTAAGTCGGCTTTCGCCTGAAATTATGTCGCCGGCATATAGTATGTCGAGGTCAATTGTCCGCGGTGAATTTTTCTCGTGGTCATTTTCTCGACCCAGTAAACGCTCAATACGAAGGCAATGTTCAAGGATGCATTCAGGGTTTAAGGTTAATGTGAGCTGACCTACGGCATTATAGAAAGATTTCGTCTGGGGGGAGCAGTCTACAGGTTCTGTCTCGTACACTGGGGAGAACAATGCCTTGTCCGGGATGTCAGATATCTCAAGTAGATGCCGCTTAGCTTTACTGAGATTGGCAAGTCGGTCGCCAAGATTTGAGCCGAACCCGATGCCGACCTCAATGCATTGCGAGTTGCCCTGAATTCTAGTGGCGGAGTCCGAGGACATCTTGCATATCGTAAAGGCCTGGTTTTTGGTCCTTTAGCCACTTTGCCGCACGAAGGGCGCCATTTGCAAAGGTGTTACGACTGGAGGCCTTATGAGTAAGCTCAATTCGTTCTCCTGATGCGGCATATACCACGGTATGGTCGCCTATCACGTCTCCGCCTCGCATTGAATGCATGCCGATTTCATTTTCAGTGCGGGGACCGATAATGCCCTGCCGGCCATGTATGGTGTCTTTGCTGTATGAGAGCCCGGTTTGCTCTGCGAGAATTTCGGCGAGGTGCTTGGCTGTTCCGCTTGGCGCATCCTGCTTAAGGCGATGATGCATTTCCACGACCTCAAGATCATAACCTTTTCCAAGGACCTCGGCGGTCTTGGAGGTCAACCAGAAAAGAGTGTTCACTCCAATGCTGAAATTAGGAGACATGACGATTGGAATACTTGAACTGGCCGCATGGATGGCGCTTATCTCTTCATCGGAGTGGCCGGTAGTTCCAACCACTGCGGACTTTCCTTGATCGACGCATGCGGATAGCAGTTGATTGGTAAATGTGTGGAAGCTGAAGTCTATAACCGAGTCGCATTTCTGGATCGCAGTTTGCAGGCAGTCATCAACATCAATTTGTTCAGCGATTTGAATTGACTCATGGGAATCACTGCAGGCTATCACGGCCTGACCCATGCGTCCGTTGCATCCGGTGACAAGTATTTTTACAGGGAGGGGCATTCTTTGAGTGGATTCGTGTTGGAGATTTTCCCGTGAGTTCACCCGGCCAAACCGAGTTCGTTGAGCATATCCTCAAGTTGTTCGCGCTTGTCGGAGGATAGTCCAACCATGGGCAGTCGTAATTCATTAGTCATTGCTCCGGTTAACGCGAGGGCTTCCTTGATTGGTACGGGATTAGTGTCAAGAGAGAGCAGTCCGCTGAAGAGGGAACTGCATTCATCGTCAACCTGCCTGGCTTTATCATGATCACCAGAGAGCATCGTTGACACAAGTAAGGCAAGTTTTGACGGGATAAGATTGGATGCGACACTAACAACGCCGACAGCACCGCGTTCCATAAAGGGGAGTGTGAGGGCGTCATCACCACTTAGAACCTGGTAGGAGTCCGGCATCTTCTCCAGTATTTCGCTGACACGATCGGCTTTTCCTCCTGCCTCCTTCATCGCCATGATATTCGGGCATTCTGAATGCAGGCGGACTTGTGTCTCCACAGTGATCTCAATTACTGATCGTCCCGGGATACTGTAGAGCATAAGGGGCAATCTTGTGGACTTGGCAATTGACATGTAATGCCGGTACAGGCCTTCCTGAGATGGCTTGTTGTAATAGGGGCATACCAAGAGAGCGGCGTTAGCTCCTGCTTTTTCAGCTGCCTGTGTCATGGAGATGGCTTCACGTGTTGAGTTTGAGCCCGTGCCTGCGATAACTAAACCCCTGCCTGCGGCGGCGTCGATCGCAACTTCTATTACTCTTTTATGTTCAGCATGTGAGAGTGTTGGGGACTCTCCAGTTGTGCCGCACGGGACAATGCCTGCAATGCCATTATCGAATTGACGATCAATTAGATTGCGAAAAGCAGGCTCATCGAACTCGTGGTCCTTGAACGGGGTTACTAGTGCTGTGTGGGCTCCCTTAAACATCAATCTCTCCATCAAATACAAATTCAGCCGGGCCTGTCAACGTGACATTAGTGTAGTTCATGCCATCTGTCTCCCAATCCACCTTAAGGGTGTCGCCGCCCTGCACCTGCACATGTATTGGGGTGCCGACACTGGTTAAACGCTCATGAACAATCGCGCAGGCAACCATTCCTGTCCCGCAAGCGAGTGTTTCGTCTTCAACGCCCCGCTCAAAGGTTCGAATCGCAATCTTTTTTGAGCCAATCGTGGATTGAAAGTTCACATTGGTTCCGGATGGTTGAAAGTGCTGATGGTTGCGAATTGCTGCCCCAACGCCGCGGACATCAGACTGATTAATGTCCTCGACAACAATAACGGCATGTGGGACGCCTGTATTTATTGAATGAACCGGTGTGGGTATATCGTTCACCTTAATCATACTGGACATCACGAGGTCAACAGGATCACTTAGCCGTAACTGTGTTTCTGCGCCGTGAAATTCAGCAGCGACCAATCCGGCCATGGTTTCAAAGCAGACCGGCTTTCCTTCAAGGTTGACGAGGCGATCTGCAAAACGGGCAAAACAACGTGCG
>CAWVVE010000173.1:0-5363 GCA_963933075.1 uncultured Verrucomicrobiaceae bacterium
CCTTGAGGCGGCAGCAGGTTGCCATGCGCAGGTGCTGCGCGTGGGTTTTGATGAGCAGTGTGAGAGGCGTATCACTGATGTGCAATACAGCCCGGGAAGTTCCTGTTTTACGGTCCAGGGAATGCGTTGTGAGATTCCCATGGATGGGGAGTTTAACGTGCGCAATGCCGCGATGGCGTTGTGCGCTGCTTGCTTCGTTGGCATGCAGGCAGGAAGGATTACTGAATCCCTTGCCAAATTCTCAGGTGTTGCCCGGCGACAGGAACTGCGCGGGGAGGCGGGGGGAGTAAAGGTTATTGATGATTTCGGGCATCACCCGACGGCAATTCATGCCACTCTGGGGGCAATTCGGCAGCGTTATCCGGGAAGCCGGATTTGGGCGCTTTTTGAACCGCGCTCGAATACCAGCAGGCGTAACCTGATGCAGGATGAACTGGTGGGTGCTCTCTCGGGGGCGGACGGGATATTTGTTTGCCCCGTGGCGGATGCAGGAAAGGTTCCCGAGGAAGAATTACTGGATGTCGAGGAAGTGGTTCGTGCAATTGGTGCCGGCGGCAGGATGGCATTCACTGAACCTGGTGCAGATGCCATCGTGGCGCGGTTGAAGTCATTGGCGGAACCGGGCGATGTTGTGGTTGTCCTGAGCAATGGGGGCTTTGACGGGATTCATGCAAAGCTGCTCGAGGCTTTGCGGGAAAGGGCAGGTGAGTAAGCAATGGCGCAATATCCCGCTAACTGGACAGCATGATGGCTGATTTACTGGATTTCCCGGGGCGAAGAGCCCGATGGGCAGTGCCATTGACCATTGCTGCCTTGCTTATTGCCTGGCCGCAATATCAAGCTGTGGCGCAGAAGACATCACCGTTGGTTCCTGGCATTAAGCCGGAGAGTTCCCAACTGGTGGTGGTGGTGGCCGATTCATGGCGGGTTTTCCGCGGAAAGTTGCAGTGTTTTGAACGCTCGGGGAAATCGGCGTGGCGTCCGGTTCTTACCAAACCCGTGGAGGTGTTGCTCGGTCGCAACGGCCTGGCCTGGGGCAGGGGGATACTTGCCGGCCCGGGGCCGCGCATCAAGCGCGAGGGGGACGGATGCTCGCCGGCGGGGGTTTTCCGCATTGGCAGGATTTACGGGGAAGGGGCAGAGCTGCCGGCTGGAATCCTCTATCCGTATACCCGGGTGACCAGCCGGGACGCATGGGTGGATGATCCTGACAACCCCCTCTACAACCGTCATGTGCGCATTGCGGAGGGCAAGCCTCTCCCCGACTGGTTTGAGAAAGAGCGCATGCGCATTGGGGATCCCGCATACCACTGGCTGATCGAGGTTCGTCACAACAGCGACCCGCCCATTCCCGGGCTTGGCAGTGCAATATTTTTTCACACCCGCCGTGGCAAGGACCGTCCCACGGCAGGTTGCACGGCGATGCCCCGCGGTGAACTGGAGAAGGTGATCAGGTTCCTGCGGGCACAGGCCAACCCACTCTACGTGTTGTTGCCGGCAATTGAGTATGTGAAATACGCGAAGCTATGGGGGCTGCCTGCTTTCACGGAATAGCCATGGACTTAATGCCCGTGAGTTGTCCGGCTTGCTTTGAGATGTTCGAGGTTGCTGTTCCTTGCGCCGATGAGTTGCCCGCCGACCTTGACTACGATTGCGAGATTTGCTGTCGGCCGATGATGATTTTGGTTTCCAGTGAACAGGGAGAGGTGCGGGCCGAGGCGCGTGGACTGGGGGATTGAAGCCATGCCGCGTGTTTCCATCCTATTGCCGGTTCGCAATGCAGAAGGGACACTGCAGCGGGCGGTTAGCAGCTGCCTTGCGCAGAGTTTCACCGACTTTGAGTTGATCATTGTCGATGATTTCTCGATAGACGGCTCGCCGGAAATCGCTGAACGCTTCAGCAGTGATGATTCAAGGGTTTCCTTGATTCGTCTCGGCAAACACGGCGGTGTTGCTGTAGCCGCGGAAGCCGGGAGAAGGGCGGCAAAGGGAGAATTCGTGGCCCGGATGGATGCCGATGATGTCTGCCATCCTGAACGCATTGCCCGGCAGGTTGCATTACTGAAGAGTGATGCCGGGCTCTCGGGGTGCGGTACGGCGGTAAGGCTCATCGGTGCGCCGCAATCCGACCCGGGACGTGGCTTTGCCGAGCATGTGCGATGGGTGAACAGCCTGGGGTTACCTGCGCAACTGGCCGCAGAGCGCTTCATAGACAGTCCGCTGGTCAATCCGACCTCAATGGTCAGGGCCGGCGTATTGGAGTCTGCCGGAGGGTATAGTGATCCTGAATGGGCGGAGGATTACGACCTGTGGCTGCGGCTGCTGGAAGAGGGCCATCAACTGTTGAACATCCAGGAGGTGTTGCTCGACTGGTATGACTCGGGGGAACGGTTGACGCGCTCATCGGCACGTTACTCCGCTGACATGTTCTCCAGGGCCAAGGCGCATTACCTGTCACGGATTCCCGGGGTGGCCGCATTAGGAGTTGAGATCGCCGGGGCAGGTCCTGTCGGTAAGCGTCTGGCGCGTCACCTGATCGCCAACTCAGTGCGCATCGACTGCTTCTATGAGGTGAACCCTCGACGATTGGGTAAGAGGATTGCCGGTATCGAGGTCAGGGATCACTCTGCGATGAGCTGCGGGGAATCGGTGTTATTGGCAGCAGTTGGGCGGCCGGGTGCACGTTCCCGCATTCGTGATCTTGCCCTTGCGGCCGGGTATCGCGAGGGACTTGATTTCTTTTGTGTTGCCTGAGGGGAGGCAGCAAGCCCGCGCAGAGTTCCTCTGCCAGGCTTCAGTCGATATCCTTCACACAGCGGAAACCCGTGTGGTAGGAGGAGCTGATATCATCACTGAGCTGGCGGGCGGCATTGCGGTAACCGGTACAGTAACCTTCACTGCAGAGGAAGGAGCCACCGCGGATCACCCGCTGATGCACCACGGGGCCGTCTGAGGCCTCGACAACGGGTTTTCCCACGCCTCCCTTTGGCGCGAATTTCGGGCTTTTTTGGTAATAATCCTTCTCATACTGGTCGCTAACAAGCTCCCAGACATTGCCGGCCATGTCGAAGAGGCCGTAGCCGTTGGGAGTAAAGCTTTTTACCGGGGAGGAGGTCATGAATCCGTCCCCGTTGGTGTTTTCGTTGGGAAAATCCCCCTGCCAGCAGTTGGCCATGAATTTTCCTCCCGGTGTCAACTCGTTGCCCCAGGGGAAGAGCTTTCCCTCAAGGCCGCCGCGTGCGGCGTATTCCCACTCGGCTTCCGTGGGCAGGCGTTTTCCGGCCCACTTGGCATAGGCCTCGGCGTCCTCGTAGGCGATATTGACCACCGGGTGATCCCAGCGTCCTACGAGGTTTGCTTTGGGTCCCTCCGGGTGTTGCCAGTCGGCACCATTGGTCAGTTTCCACCAGATCCAGTGTGATGCGGTATTAATATCCACCTTGGTTACCGGTGGAGCCATGACGAATGCGGCCGGCAGCAGGTCTTCAGGTTTGGCTTTCGGGTAATCCTCCTGACTGAAGGGGCGCTCAGCCTGTGTCTTGTAGCCCGTGGCATCGATGAATTCCTTAAACTGCAGATTGGTGACCTCGGTGGTGTCCATGTAAAAGGCATCAAGGATGACCTGGTGTGGAGGCCATTCCTCGGCTCCGCTGCGCACGGGAATATTGCCTTGGGCAAATAGCTCCTGGGAGGTTCCCATTTCAAAGGCCCCGCTTGGGATCAGGACCATCCCCGCAGCTGCCGGGGCGGGGGCTTTTGTGGTTTCCTGCTTGTCCTTCACGCAGGAGGTGAGCGCGAGCAGGCAGGTGATAGCGAGGTGGGTCAAAAGGCGCATGTCAGGAGGTGGAAGTTGCTTGTTATTGGGGCTTTTGTCCACTGCCATTGATATTGCGTTGACACCTGCACTCGAAGAACGCATCGCTTAAGGGTTATGACCCGTTTTCGACCATGCATCGATCTGCACGAAGGAGTGGTGAAGCAGGTCGTTGGGGGAAGCTTCAGCAGCGGCGATCATGCGGCAGTTCAAGAGAACTTTGTCAGTGAGCGGCCTGCGGACTACTATGCCGGGCTTTACCGTGATGACCGGCTTGCTGGCGGGCACGTCATCATGCTCGGTCCCGGCAATGAGGCGGCGGCCCGGAATGCCCTGGGAGCCTATCCCGGTGGACTGCAGGTGGGGGGAGGGATTACTCCGCAGAATGCCGGGCAGTGGCTTGAGGCAGGAGCCAGCCACGTGATCGTCACCTCTTTTGTCTTTGAGGGGGCTTCTTTTTGCCCTGACCGGCTGGCAGCCATGGTCAAGGCGGTTGGCAGCGAGCACCTGGTCATTGACCTGAGCTGTCGGGAGGTGCCGGGCGGGGATTGGAAGGTTGCCATGAACCGCTGGCGAACCATGACCGATTTAACCATTGGCCTTGAGACCCTGGATCGGCTGGCAGGGAGTTGTGCCGAGTTTCTTGTGCACGCGGCCGATGTTGAGGGAAAGTGCGCAGGGATAGACGGGGAACTGGTTGCTCTCCTGGGGGAGTGGAAAGGCTTACCGGTGACTTATGCCGGTGGCGCGTGTTCCATGAGCGACCTTGAGCGGGTGGATGAACTCAGTGCGGGGCGCGTTGACCTCACGATCGGCAGTGCCCTGGATATCTTTGGCGGGTCCGGGGTTTGCTATGCGGACTGCGTGGCCTGGAACCGCCGTTGCGCTCAGCAATGAGGACGCAAAAAAAGAGGCGCACCCCTTTACAGGATGCGCCTCCCTTGATTGTTTTTTCGGCCAGGTAGTAATTAACCCCGGCGGAAGGAATGGTTAGGGCTCAGGGGCAGGAGTCGGCTCAGGAGCAGGTATGCCCTCGGGCAATCCCTCTTCAAGTCCTTGAGGAACCAGTCCCTGAAGGAGCTTGGAGGGATCAAAGCCCTTGATCTTCTTCTGGCGCTTGGTGAACTCAGCCTCATTGATGCGAGTCATGACAATGGACTTGCCTTCATCGGTGATGGTCATTTTATTTCCCTTGATATTTCCGGGAGTTTCTTCCTCATCCTCACCGTCCTTGGTGACCAGGATCTTGAAGTCGCCGGTGGCCTCATCGCTTTCAAGGAGCTTGAAAGTGGATTTTTCCTCTCCTTCAGGGGAAAGCATAGACATGGTCCCCTCACCAATCTGGATGGCCATCATGTCCGCCATCATTTCGATCATGGGCAGCATCAGGGCGAGCATGGCGTCATCAAGATTTTCACCACCCTCCTTGGCGGCATCAGCCTTCATTGCGGCAATCATCGAGTCCTTGTCCATTACCCAGTAACCTTGGACCTGCTTGGAGATCGGCCCTCCGGCCGGTGCTGCAGCTTCAGGCTCAGGCTCAGGCTCA
>CAWVVE010000174.1:0-5361 GCA_963933075.1 uncultured Verrucomicrobiaceae bacterium
GTGGACGTGTCCACCTTTAACGCCGCCGCCGGCCAGCCACATGGTAAAGCCCCAGTGGTTGTGATCCCGACCATTGATCTTTCCGGCATTTGACCCCGGTTTCGGCATCTCCACTACAGGAGTACGCCCGAATTCACCACCCCATATAACCAGAGTGTCCTCAAGCATTCCCCTCTGTTTGAGGTCAATGAGTAGCGCCCCTATTGCCTTGTCGGATTCCCTTGCCAGTCGGCGATGGTTGACCTCCAGGTCATCGTGGCTGTCCCAGGGTTGTCCTTTGCCGTGCCAGAGCTGAACGTAGCGCACGCCGCGCTCAACGAGCCTGCGGGCAATCAGAGTTTGTCTCCCGTGTGTGTCTTCTCCGTATAGTCTTCGCATGTATTCCGGTTCACGACTGACGTCGAATGCATCAGTTGCATCAAGTTGCATGCGGTAGGCAAGTTCGAAGGAGTGAAGCCTTGACTCGAGTTGAGCATCTGCGGGACGCATTTCCTGATGATGCCGATTTAAGCGGTTCAGGAGATTCAACTGGCGTCGCTGCGCCTTAAGCGGCAGATGTTTGTTCTTGATGTTAGCGATGAGTTTGTCGATCTCTGTGTGCTTGGAGTCAATATAGGTGCCCTGGTAAGTTCCGGGAAGGAATCCAGACTGCCAGTTTTGTGACTCCTGGATGGGGTAGCCGCCAGGGCACATCGAGATGAAGCCTGGCATGTTCTGGTTTTCTGTCCCGAGCCCATAGCTCACCCATGAACCAACACTTGGGCGGATCAGCCTGGCTTCGCCGCAATTCATAAGGAGGAGTGAGGGCTCATGGTTAGGCACATCTGCATGCATTGAGCGGATAACGCAGAGTTCGTCAGCGGATTTTGCCACATGCGGAAAGAGTTCGCTTATCTCAAGGCCACTCTTGCCGTGCCTGTGGAAGGAGAAAGGTGATTTCAGTGCGGCACCTGTGGGGCGTTCGGTTTTAAGGTATCCAATGGGGAGTTTTTTACCGTGATGCCTGGTTAGTTCGGGTTTTGGATCGAAGGTATCCACTTGGGATGGACCGCCGTTCATGAAGAGGTGAATGACGGCTTTAGCCCGTGCGGGGAAGTGGGGTTCCTTTACCGCCAGTGGATTGAGGGCGGCATCGGCCTGATCGCAGAAAATATTGCTTGCTGCAAGTGCCCCAAATCCCATGCCGACACGGTTGAGAAAGTCGCGGCGACTGAATGCCGGCGTTGTCAATGAGGGATACGGGCGCATATGTCAGTCAAGGAAGACAAACTCGTTGGCGGCTAACAGTGCCTGTGCGTATTGCTGAAAAAGTGAATCTGGGGATGTTATAAGCGCTTCATCAAATCCGGTGGAAGCATGCCAGTTTTCCCCAGTGTTTATGTCACGAATTTCCGGGCTCCAGATAAAGCTGTCGTATGCGTCTGTATTTCCAGGCGCAACAATGAAAAATACCGTTTCTCCCTTTTTGAGTTCCGTTGGCTCCGCTTTTGCAACGACGCGATTGCCAGGTGAGATTGTCCAGGACTGTCGAAATTTGCCGGATTCGGTGGTTAGGCTTAATACTATACCGTCGCTTGAGGGTGAGGGGAGGCTGATACGGCTGCTTATATCATACTTGCCATCAGCAGGTGCACGCCAACGCAGGATCGCATGGGTCTGTCCGCTCCCCGGGTGACCGCCTTTTCGGTTTAAACTGGCCCATCCGAGGGTGGGATGAGGCAGTATAGGACTGACCTGCCAACTTTTTTCGGCAAGGTGGGGAAATGGCGTAAATTTAACCTGTCCGCCAACCTTCTCCCTGTGGCCAAATCCGAATCCCCAAGATCCTCCCATTGTAACAGGGTTTAAAAAAACAATAGCCTCTTCAAGTTCCTTGTTGTCAGGATTGCGTGATAAAACCTTCTGGTACAAAAAATTAACGCGAGCCTCTTGTGACTTCAGTGCAGTCATGCCGGGTAGATTCATGAGCGCGATCGCCTGGTCGTAAACGAATTGACCATTGAGCATGTAAAGTGCCTGCTGGGGCACTACTGTGTGAGGTCTTTTGGCGACGTGAACGTCTGGGCTTGCAAAATCAAATGTGCGGAACACAGGAGGGAGATTCTGGCGTTCAATGTGCCCATAGATAGTCCTGCGCCTTGAATAGTTGACGGTATGAATCTGCACGGGCTTGCCGAATTGCTTGCGATCGAGTTGTCCTGATACCGCAAGCATGGAATCCCGCATTGACTCAAAATCCAGGCGCCTGCGGGTGGCGTGGGTGTAGTGCAGGTTTTCAGGGTCGTCGGGGTTTACGGCAACTGCCTGTTGATAGGTTGCGCTGAGCAGGATGGAACGGATGAGTTTCTTTGTGGACCAGTTGTCGGCGATAAAATTAACGGCAAGATGGTCAAGGAGCTCTGGATGACTTGGCCTGTCGCTGCGTAATCCGAAGTCGCTGGGAGTTGAGACGAGGTGCTTGCCAAGCACATGTCCCCACACCCTGTTTACCCAAACTCTTGCCGTTAGGGGGTTGTCCTTGCTGATGATTTCCTGTGCCATTTCCAGACGCCCGCTGCCCTTGGAGAATGGCTTCCTGTCTGCCCCCTTGATGAGTTCCAGGAATTGGCGGGGTACTTGTGCTCCGCGGCGGCCAGGATCGCCACGTTCAAAAATGCGCGGCTCCCTTGGGGAAGGAAGGTCAATCATTGCCATTGCTCGCGGTGGTGCGCCGGGATGGTCGGTCTTTATGCCTTCGAGTTCACGTCGAAGTTTCCTGACATGTTGTTGACCAGTGGTCTCAAGCAGGGGGTATATGGAGCCAGCAGCAACTTTGCAATGATCCAGTGCCGAGGATAATTCAGAGTCATGTTTCCCATTTGCCAGAATTCTCGCGTAGATGGAGGCAACCTGTTCAAGTGAGTCTGGAGTGAGTTTATCAAACTCGGCGACAAGACTGGCATTGAGCTGAGCATCCCCGGACTTGAGCTGCTGCCATGTTTGAGCGGCTTGCTTTGAGAAAAGCCCGGTTGGCAATGCCGCGAAAGCCAGCCACGGGGCATAGACCGGATCCCGGGATGTTGATTTAGATTTAAGCGTGTCCCTCCAGCGGATTGTGATTTGTTGAAGGAGCTTACGTGTTGAGGCAAGTTTTTTTAATTCTTCGACCTTCAGGTTTCGGCCCTCGGTTGCGGCAAGAAGGTATTTTTTTATGTAATTGGGTTGCCGTTGCTCGCTGGAGCGTTTTTCCAGGTAGTCATCAATTTGTTTCTGTTTCTTTGATATTGTATTTTTGAAGGCTCGAGCCTGTTTGGTATCGGGCTGGTTTTCCAGAAGGGGAAGTTCCCCCGGTTCCTTGGAACTGGCGAACACCCCGTATAGTGAATAATAATCACTGATTGGGATAGGGTCATACTTATGGTCATGGCACCTCGCACAGGCAACGGTAAGGCCCATCATTCCCCTGAAGGTGACGTCTATGCGGTCGTCAATGATGTCCGGCTCACGGTTAAGGAAGCGCCTGCCAACTGTCAGGAATCCCATTGCAGCGAGATGCTTTGTGCTTATCCCTTGTGGAGTAAGGGAGTCTGCTGCGATTTGATAGCTAAGGAACCTGTCATAGGGAAGGTCATCGTTGAATGCGCGGATGACCCAATCGCGGTAGGTGTAGGCATATGGGTAATCACGGGATTCCTCAAAGACATAGCCTTTGGTGTCGGAGTAACGCGCAATATCCAGCCAGTGACGTCCCCATCGTTCACCAAAGTGAGAGGAACTGAGCAGCCGATCAACCAGTGCCTCATATGCGTCACGGTCCGGGTTCTTTTCAAAAGCGTTGATTGCCGCGAATGTTGGAGGCAGTCCGGTAAGGGTGTAATAAAGGCGCCTGATAAGTGTTCTTCGATCAGCTTTTTTCGATGGGACAAGTCCTGCGGTCTCTATTTTTTTCAGGATAAAGTGATCAATGTTGTTATGCGTCCATTTTTTAATTTTTGTGGGGGGAACAGCAGGGTTGGCAAGTGGCTGGAAAGCCCAGTGAGTTGAAGATTCCGGTTTTGCGGCACCTATACCACCGATGAGCATGATCAAGGAGCATGTGACAAGCTCAAGGGACCTTTTTTGAGCGGAGAGATGCATTTACTTGAGTTGGAGTTTGGCGAGATGGGTGGCGGTTAACCTAATATTGCAAATAATGTGATATTGTCCTAAAACTATATTTAATTCACTGAGGTGAATGCCATTGATGCGGATAATGCCCAAGATGGTTGCCAGTGCGGAAAGGCACCGAAGAAATTTTCTTAATTTTAACTTAAACGGAGTAGTATGGGTATGACTGAGAAGATTTTACGGAAGTGGCAGCTTAAGGCGGTTTTACTGATTGTTGTTCTTTTGGCATCACCGGTCAAGGCAGAGGATGAACTGCCGGTGAGGGCGAAGGTATTGGTGGAAGAGATGGAGGATTATCGCAGGGATATATCGAAAAAGGCACAGGACTTGATCAATGCGAAGTTAAGCAAGATCAAAAAGGGGCTTGAGATTGAACTGAACAGGCAGATCAAGTCCGGCAATGCTGCCGGTGCACGAGCCATAGTGTCTGTTGTGGAAAAATGGAATGGTGAGCAGGAACAGCATCAACGTGAACAGGAAGTGGCCAATGCCCGGTGGCAATCATTGTTTCATGGAGCAAGCTTGCCCACCAGTTGGACTGTGGCCAGGGAGGGTGAGGATTGGGAGTATTCAGGAGGAACTCTTCAATCACAATCAGTAGCCAAGGGCGAAGGCGCCGTTTTTCTTCACAAGGCAGAACCCGGTGACATTGTTATTCGTGGAGAATTGCAGGTGGTGAACAATGGCGACCCCCAGGAGGATCATCGGGTTGGGATTGGGTTTATTGATTCAAAAGAGCGGACCATTATTGCTTATACGCATGCCCCCGGGACAATCTTTGTGCACAGTTCCCTGTTGCCTGGGGATGGTCTTCTCGGGCACGAGAAGAGTTCTGCATGCCAGAAGAAGTTCTCCGAGCTACAGGTGGCCTGGGTGGGCACCAGAGTCATGCTTTTTGTTGCCGGAAAACTCCTGATTGAACAGGACATTGCCACCCGCAGGGGTGGAGATGACATTGCTCTGCTAACAAGCAACGCGGCGGGGCTTTTCAAGAATGTTGGGTTCCGTGTTCCGGACAGCGATGATTTGAAGAGATTGCAGTCAAGGAAACCGCTTAAGTGATGTTGCGATTACCATGCGCTGCAGGCGGCCCTTAACGGCAATTCATTTATCTGACAATTATCTAGCTGCTTGGCAGCGCCCTGATTGCGCCGACTGATATTCCTCCATCGACGAGGAGGGTCTGCCCTGTGATGTAGGCGCTGGCATCGGAGG
>CAWVVE010000175.1:0-5341 GCA_963933075.1 uncultured Verrucomicrobiaceae bacterium
TAATGGATCAGACGGGTGTTCCGACGCACATTGCCGATGATCCCCTGAGCGCCGTTGCCGAGGGTGCAGGGAAGGTCCTGAGTGAACTTATTTTCCTTAAGAAAGTCACCACCGCCGGAGTTTAAAGCACAAGACTTATGCCTCGCCCTTCAGTTGTAGCGATGAATAAGTCCAGCATTATATCGCTTGGTGTTTTTGTGCTGGCGCTGGTTTGGCTCTTTACTCTTGAGAACAAGACAGTCAAGAACATCCAGTCCAAGGTTCTTGGGGTATTTGGATTTGCGCATGAGACGGTTTCCTCGGCAGCTTTCGATAATGACGTCATTAATGGGGAGGCTATCGATGCGGCGGATATCTCGATAAAATATAACAAGGATGAATTGGCTCAGCGGTATAGTGAGTTGCTCAAGGAGTTGTTTCAGCTCCACTTGTGGCGGGGGCAGTTTGACATTTTGCGTGAGGAGAATATTGAGCTCAAGCGCTCTCTGAACTTTGTTGACTACAAGAACCAACAAAACCAGCGACTGATTGCCGCTCGGGTGATTAACCGGCAGAGCAGAAGCTGGTGGCGGACAATCGTGATCGACAAGGGGCTTGATGATGGGGTTGTTTTAAACAGTCCCGTGATGACTCCTGTTGCCGTTGACAGTACGGATCGAGTGGAAGGTGCCTTGGTCGGCAAGATAACTGTTGTTTCTCGCAGTCAATCGACGGTAGTGCTTGCCACGGATGTGGAGTGCATGGTGGGGGCTTATGTGCATGGTGCTCTGGAGGAATCGCGGGGTGGCGGGTTGCAGAGGGTGCAGGGAATACTTTCAGGGGCGCCTGGTGCGGGGACGGATGTACCGCACCTGATCCTGCGCAACCTTCCAAAGGAAGCTGATCGTTATGGTGTAAAGGCCGGAGCCAAGGTGTATTCATCCGGGATTGCCAATTCCACTGCCAGGGGAATTTTTCCGCCCGGCCTGATGCTTGGCTACGTAAAGGCATTTGAAGTCAGGGAGATTGACGCGGTGGCAAGGGTTGTTCCTGCGCTTGACTTCAATGTGCTTTCCCATGTTTTTGTGCTTCTCCCGGGCCTGTTAGAGGACGGCGGAAAACTTTTGGCCGATGATGTGCAGCCAAATGACGGGTTCCTTGCCGTGCCTTCTGATCCGGTCGTCCCCCGTGCGCGGGCACTGGATGATGACGTTGATTAATCTTTATGCTGGAGCGCTCAAACATTGTGTTTTCTGCCAGCCTGTTTCTTTTGATGGTAATCGGAGCAGTGTTGAGTGATTTTGTCCCGCCCCTGTCAATAGCCTTTGGTGCCCGTCTGCTATTGGTGCCGGCTATGTTTTTTGCGTGTGCGTTGACGGTTCGATTTCCATTAATGTTGGCGTTTGCTTTTGTGGCAGGTGTCGGGTGGGATGCCCGCCATATGGTTGTCGAGGAGGGCAGCGGCACCGGATTCGGCTATTCTGTGTTCCTTTTTGCCCTTACCGGATCCCTGCTTCAGGGAGTCAGGCCCTTGTTTCGCCGAGGTCGATGGGAATTGCCTCTCTTCATTGTCGGGGCGGCTACTGCCATCCTGCTTGTGGCAGAGTGGTTATTGATAAGTTTTCAGCGGGGGAGTTTTGCATGCCCCGACAATTTCTGGTATCAGGTGTGGGCTTCAACCTTGCTATGCATGCTGATTTCACCTGTCCTGTTCTACTTGATCTTCAGGCTTGGGCAGGTAAGCGGTGCGCCTGTTCACCTTGGCAGGGAAGTTTCAAGGGAGGGCTTTTGAAGTTATGTCTATCGGTCAGCATATAAGGTTTGGTATCATTGCTCTCCTGATATTGGGAGGCATGTCGGCATTGGTTGTGCGCTTGTTTGCCATACAGGTGGAACGTCATGAGGAATATTCCGCCAAGGTTCCCGGCACCTCCGATGTTAAGGTGAGGATTCCAGGGGTAAGGGGGCTTATACGCGACCGTTGCGGCCGGATCCTTGTTGATAATATAGCGCGGTATGAAATGCAGTTTAACCTCAGGGAGATTCTGGATAGCTACAAGGAACAGGTTGCAAGTGCTAACCGGAAGATTGCCGCCCTTAACATGGAGGGGGGTGAAAAACAGGAATTACGCAAGATTCCATTCCGGGTTTTCCAGTTTCAGGGGGCGGGAGGACTCCCCCTGAAACGCAAGGAGATAGACATGGTGACAATCGTTTCGGACGTTGTTTTCCATCGACTTGAGCAGATAGGCCTGTTTAAGGAGTTTCATGCAGGCGATCTGCAAAGGCACTGGCGCACCCACAGTGGCTTGGTGCCATATGCCTATCGCGATGACCTCAGTTTTGATGAATATGCAATCGCTGCTGAACATTCGCTGGATTTACCCGGCGTCAGCGTGGAAGCCCGCCCCCTGCGCAGGTATGCTTATGATTCACTGGCATCGCATATCCTGGGGTTTGTCAGGCAACCTGACATCAAGAAAGTTCCTGCTGAGGAGCGCCGGCAGTGGGAATATTACGTGCCGGATGATTTTGGAGGGGATGGCATTGAGGACACAATGAACCGTTACTTACAGGGACAACCCGGCAAGCGGGTCTTGTTAAAAGATGAGAAGGGCAGGGTGGTTGATTCAAAGGATGAATTTGGTCGCGGAATTGGTGAGATATCCTACAGGCCTCCCAAGGCAGGTGCAGATGTCTGGCTGACTATTGACCTGTATTACCAGTTCATCGTGGAGACGGCCTTGAGGAAGGTTGGTAGAGGCGCTGCTGTAGTTATCGCTCCGACCACTTACAAAACTCTAATCGATGTCGATGGTAGGAAAGAGGAGCACTGGATCTATGCTGGTGACATTCTGGCCATGGCCTCGGTGCCTTCTTATAATCCAAATCAGTTTATTCCCTCGATCAGTGAGGTTCACTGGAAGCGTTACCTGGAGAATCCGGCTGATCCGTTAATTAATCGTGCCTTAAAGGATCACGCCCCCGGCTCCACATTCAAAATCCCTGTCGCGCTTGCAGGAGTGCTTAATGGGACTGACAATGCGCCTTTTAACTGTGGAGGGGGTAAGCAATTCGGGAAGAAATTCATGAAGTGCTGGGTTCACTCCAAAGGCTATGAACATGGCAACATTTTCATGAGGGATGCCGTCAAGTTCTCGTGTAACGGGTATTTTTACAGGTATGGCAACGACACTGGCATTCGTAACATCCAGCAGTTGTCCAAATGGATGGGGCTTGGGGAGCGATCTGGCATTCCCCTTAATAACGAGGATCCCGGACTGGTTCCAAATCCAGAGTGGAAGCTCGCGCAGGGACTCGGGGCGTGGGGCCAGTCAGACACCGCCCAGGTTTCAATCGGTCAGGGGGCAACCGAGGCAACCCCTTTACAAATGGCTGCTGTAGCTGCCGGTGTTGCCAACCGCGGGATGTGTTATAAGCCGAAGCTGATTCATAAGATTGTAGAGAACGGGATTGAGCGCCGGCGTGATCCTGTGTTCCGATTTGACCTTTCCAAGGAAATTTCAGCGGAGAAGATCGAGGTTTGCCGAAGTGGAATGTGGGATGTGGTCAACGCTGAAAGGGGTACTGCGGGGCGTGCGCGATCCAAGTTAACTCAAATTTCAGGAAAAACGGGAACTGCCCAGACCGGACGCAAGCGTGAGGGGGGGCAAAATGAGACGAATGCGTGGTTTATGGCATTTGCGCCCTATGATCAGGCTAAGCTGGCTGTTTGTATAATGGTGGAAAATGGCAAGTCAGGAGGAGGGGTTGGAGCTCCTATAGCCAAGAAAATCATTGAGGAAATTCTAGCAATTGAGAAATCCGGTATCTATCCTGAACTGGCTCCCCTAAAAGAGTATGAAGGAAAATTGGACTTTGTGGCCCATGTGAGCTTTGATGATATCCCTATTGAAGCTTTTGTCGGTGAAGACGATGGCGACGACGGGAGTTCTGTTGCAGCTACACCAATCCAGAATCCGAGCAATGTCCTTGAGAGGATGTTACCGGCACCTACAATTAGGAAAGCTCCTGACAGCAGGGGGGCTAACAAGGCGAGGAAGGTGAAGCAGCGGATCAGAACTCTTGATCGGTGGCGTGGAAGGTAATAGTGTGATGTGAATTCGTTGCCAGGCCGCATTAGGAAAAATTATATTAAATTTTAATCAAAGGATCGTGAAAACACTATCCCAACCAATTTTAGAACATGTTAGGAAGGCTAATAAGGGGCCGTGTCGACAAAGCGTCGGACAAAGGCTACAAAATCATTATCAATGTCGAGAAGATTGAGACTCGGGTTGCTCAACTTCAGGACGGGCAGCTAGAGGACTACACGATAGAGCGCTCCGGTGACGAGAATATCATCGGTAGCATCTTCAAGGGCAGGGTAAAGAACATCGACCCGGCCTTGAAGGCTATGTTTGTCGACATAGGCAAGGAGCGAAATGCTTTCCTGCATTTCTGGGATGCAATCCCGGCTGCACTAGATAATGGACTGGAGCAGGTAAGAAGGAAAAAAGGCGGCAAGAACACTCCAAAGCGTATCTCCTCACAGGATATTCCGTCAATTTACCCGGTCGGTTCCGAGGTTTTGATTCAGGTTAGCAAGGGACCGATTGGTAACAAGGGACCAAGGGTTACCACTAATATTTCACTTCCTGGACGATTCATGGTTCTCATGCCGCTGAATGACCAGTTTGGTATCTCTCGTCGTATTGACGATCCTAAAGAGCGTGAGCGGTTACGCAAGATTACCGAGAAGATGAATGTTCCTGAAGGGATGGGTGTAATCTTGCGAACCGTCTGCAAGGGGCAGCGAGCAAGGTATCTTATTCGTGATTTGAATATGCTTCTTGAGCAATGGTACCAAATTGATGAGCAAAGAAATCAGGAGAAGGCGCCGCTACGTGTGTTTCAGGAGCCTGATCTCATTGAGCGAACTGTTCGTGATTTTCTTACCGATGAGGTTGCCGAGGTCATCTGTGATGACGAGGAGACAGTCAAGCGCATGATTGGACTCGTCGGCAAGGTTTCCCGCCGTTCCAGTAAGAGGGTTCATCACTTCAAGGGCAGTCAGCAAATCTTTGAGAACTTTAACCTTGAGAAGCAGATCAGTAATGCGTTCAAAAGGGAGGTTCGTCTTCCATGCGGTGGATACATCGTGATCGATGAGACTGAGGCCCTTATTTCCATCGACGTGAACACGGGGCGCAACAAGGGCAAGAATAACGCCGACAAGATGATTCTTGAAACAAACCTCGAGTCCGCAAATGAAGTTGCCAGGCAGTTGCGACTCAGGAACATCGGCGGGGTGATCGTTGTTGACTTTATTGACATGAAAAGCCGCAAGGACCAGATGGCC
>CAWVVE010000176.1:0-5314 GCA_963933075.1 uncultured Verrucomicrobiaceae bacterium
GATAAGCCACGTCGAGACGGCGGCAGTGGTTACGGTGGCAGCAGGCAAAACAACATTGTTGATGTGGACCTTGGCCTTGCCTATGCCTTCAGTTGCTTCATTGACCCGCATGAGACTGACCCGCGGCAGAAATACAAGTGTTGCTGGGGGCACCCGGGGAAGATCCGGGCCTGCCTTGGGTATTCCGCTGACGGGATACGCTGGACTGCCTACAACCGTGGCGAACCTGTGACCGGGCGGGCGGCAGACACGCATAGTGATCTGGTGTGGGATGAGGATGCAGGAGTTTACCGCCTGTTTACACGGACGGATTACCGGGGGCTTATCAAAGCGGAAATGGAGGTTCGCGGTCACCGTGTCATGACTAACCCGGATATCAAGCGGGACCCGACCGGATGGAGGCTGGGCCGGAGCTGGTATTTCAACCGCGAGCCGAAGGAATACCGCCGCCGCCAGGTCTACAGCATGACGGACTGGATCTATCATGGCGTTCATTTTGGCCTGATTAACCTCTATGAGTTTCCAGAGGATCAGAGTGAAGGGCCACTTGATTTCCACAAGCGGCATGAGCGTGATGTGCTCAACTTTTACATTGCCACCAGCAGGGATGCCGAGAACTGGGATTTTCGGTGGGTCTATGCCGGTAATCCGCTGGTTGCGCGTGGTGGGGACGGAAGCTTTGATAAGGACATGATTATCCCGCCGGCCAACATCATTACCCACAATGACCGGCACTGGATTTACTATGGAGGTGCCAATGAGCGTCATGGTGCCTCCAGGCGTGATTACGGGATTGGTGGCGCGACATTAAGGCTGGATGGCTTCATGTGCCTTGAGGCAAAGGGTTCTGAGCCGGGAATTGTGGTGACAAAACCCTTCAGGCTTGAGGGGGACAGGCTCCATGTCAATGCCTCGGGAGAGGAGGTTGTCGTTGAGGTGCTCAATGAAAAGGGGATTCCCGTGCCCGGGTTTTCCGCGGAGGACGCCAAGGCAGAACGGGGCGTGGACGCACTACGGCTGGAGCCCTCCTGGCGCAATGGCAAGCGGTTGTCCATGCTGAAGGGCAGTGTGGTTTGTTTAAGGTTTTACCTGAAAAAGGCGCGGCTGTTTGCGTTCCATATTCCACAATGATTATGGGTCGGTGATGAAAAAAGGTTTTACGGGATTGCCCTTTGTCGCCAGCAATTTAGCCTGAGCGGACATGTTTACGCGCTGGTTACCTGTTTTTCTTTCCTGCACCCTGTCCCTGCAGGCAAATCCTCACTGGATCCAGCCGGTTGACGGGGCCAAGGAGTTTCGCCTGCGCCGCTCCTTCGAGGTGCCGGAGGGTATCAAGTCGGCACGCCTTCGCATGGTTGCTGACTTTGTGGACGTGCAACTGGAGATCAACGGCAGGAAGGCGGCGGTTTGTGAGATGTTTGGCCCGGTCATGGAGATGGATGTCCGCTCATGGCTGCAAGCCGGCAAAAACGAGATTTCCTTGCGTTCTGTATCCCAATTAACAAATCCTGCCCCCGGTGACGCGGGGAGTTGTAAAGAGGAGATGGCGAAGGTTCGGCCGCTAAGCGGGGATGCTGTCGTGGCCCTGGGAATTGAGATCATTGATCATGCCAACAAGGCGACAATCATTGCCACCTCTCCTGACTGGCAGGGCGCGCGGAGCCTGGGAGACCTCGGGGTTGAGAAATGGTGGAAGCTTCCCCCCCTGGTCATTGGCGAGTCCGATGATTACACCCAGTGGAAACGCGCCGGCAATGCCAAGGCCGGTACTGATCCTGCCACTTTCAAGCTCCTGCCGGGCTACAAGGCGGAGCTATTGCGTTCAGCCGGAGGCGACGAGGGTTCATGGGTCAGTCTTGCCTTTGATCCGCAAGGCCGGTTAACCATTGCCCGAGAGGATAAGGGATTGATTCGCTACACGTTTTCCAAGGATAAAAGAAGGATCATCAAGGCGGAGAGCATTAATGATGAGCTCAAGGAATGCCGCGGCCTGCTCTATGCGCATGGCAGCCTGTATGCCAATGCCAATAATTCCAAGGGACTTTACCGGCTGCGGGATACCGATGGCGATGGCAGCCTTGATGAGCAAAAACTGCTCCATGCCAGTGAGGGGGGAGTGGGACATGGACGCAATGACCTGTCACTGGGCCCCGACGGAAAAATCTATGCTATCCATGGCGATTCCGTGAAATTGCCCAAGGGGATCACGGACCTGACATCACCCCTGCGCGGTAATGCCCATCCCTTCAAGGAAAACGAGGGTCATGTGTTGCGCATGAATGCGGACGGGTCGGACAAGGAGATATTCTGTGGAGGCTTGCGCAATCCCTACGGCATTGCATTCAACGCGGATGGCGAGGCATTTACCTATGATGCGGACGCCGAGTTCGATATGGGCAATCCCTGGTATCGGCCCACCCGTGTCAAACACCTTACCAGTGGTGCGGATTTCGGATGGAGGGCGGTTACCGGAAGCTGGCCACCTTATTACCCCGACCACCCGGACAACACGCAGCCAATGCTGGATATCGGCAAGGGATCACCTACCGGGGTAAAGTTCGGCACCAAGAGTCATTTTCCACCCAATTACCGCAAAGCCCTGTTTATCCTGGACTGGACTTATGGCCGCATTCTTGCCGTGCACATGCGTCCGCGCGGCTCCACCTATATGGGGGCAGCCGAAGTGTTTCTGCGGGGGCAGCCATTGAATGTTACCGATCTCGGTTTCGGGCCGGATGGAGCGATGTATTTTGTCACTGGTGGGCGCAAGACCCAGAGTGCCCTGTATCGAGTGAGCTACACGGGGCCTGAAATAAAGCCCCGCCCCCTGACAAAAGCCGAGTCCAATCGCGCTGGGCACGCCAGGGGATTCAGGGAGGTAAGAAAAGCCGCTGAGTCTCACCACGGACTGAAGACTAAGTTTATCTTCACCGGATATGTGGAACCGCGTATCCGGCATGCATGGCGCATTGCTCTGGAGGAAAACCGAAGAGCACAAGATCGGGAGGACCTGCTCAACTTTGAGAACCTGGCCGCTGAATTTAATGTCCGTGCCGGCAACGGATCCCCGAAGGTGAAGCTGATTGATGAGTGGACAGGACTACTTCCCTCGGAACAGCTTGCCTATATTGACCTGCTCGCAAGGAACATGAAACATCACAAGCTGGAGGCAAAGATCCTGGCTGCGATTCAGGCCAACCTTCAGCCCCACTTCCCGGGTCCTTTCTCCGCGGTTAACCAGGCGCTTGCCCCGTTGTTAATCAAGCTGGATCCGGCAAAAGCCGTTGGGAAAACCCTCCAGTTGCTGGATCAAAGCATCAACCAGAGGGAACGGCTCCATTACCTCCACCACCTGAGAAATGCCAAGGCAGGATGGACGACCAAATCCCGGGGTGCTTTTTTCCGTATCCTTGGTACCTACGACACTTTTCTCGGCGGGCGTGGTCTTCCCCAGGCGTTGAAGAATATACGGCGTGAGGCTATGGCAACACTGACACAGGATGAAAAGGCATCCTTGGCCGGGGTTATTGAACACAAGCCAGCCCTTCCCGGGTTCCCGGACCTCACCGGCCGTAAACCGGTGCGGCAATGGCAGCCTGCCGACTTTGCAGGAGCGTTGGACTTCGATGCTGCCGGACGTGACATCGCCAACGGGCAGAAAGTCTTTACACTTGCCCTCTGCAGCCGCTGTCACCGCCATGGCCGAAACGGGTATCCGGTTGGTCCGGACCTCACCCATGTTGCCGGCCGTTTCACGCGCTCTGACATCCTGGCTGAGATACTCAATCCCTCCAGGACCACTGCCCCTAATTACCGGGCAAGTGTCCTGCGATTGAAGGATGGTCGCCGGCTTTCAGGTCAAATTATCGCCAACCTTGATTACCGGGTGCCTGATCTTCAGCTTGCGCAAAACCCGCTGTATCCCGACAGGATTACGAGGATCAAAAAATCAGACATCCTCAGCCATGATGATTCTGCTGTCTCACTGATGCCTGCCGGCCTGTTAGACCGGTTCAGCAAAGGAGAAATACTCGACCTGCTGGCCTGGCTGGAAAGTGACCAGTGAGTATTCCTGCCTGGTTACTTTACGGGAATGGTGTCCGGTCGCTCTCTTTTACTCAGCCAACCTGACCCGATAGAATTGATTCTTAAAAATCGCTTCACGGAGATCCGTAAAGGTAACCGAGTTTCCAGTTCCTTGAAATTCCCCGATTGTTCCCCAGTTTTTTAAGTCTCCTGAGGCTTCAACTTGGTAAAGGGCATCGGTCTGAGTCAAGACAGTAAGGGAGAATGAACCGTTGATGTTGCTGAACGTTTCAATCTCAGGAATTGGAACGGATATAAATTCATCATCAAGAACGAAGGAAAAATTGTTTGGACCTATCCCTCCGCTCCCCCCATCTGTCCAATCGAAGATCATCTCACTGATATCTCGGTCCAGATCTTGTACATCACATGCTGAAATCGTATCCGCTTGTTGAAACCTCCAACCGAAGCTGCCACTTTCTTCCCCCGAATCGCCAAGCACTGAAAACCAAATCTGCCTTCCGCCCCTTATGGTGATCGGGGTGATATTTGCACGAAAGACGTAGATATCCTCACCCCCGGGACTCACTCCGAAATTATCTCCCGTGTCGTTCAGTTTTGTAAAAGTGACATCGGTAGAACTGAGAACGTCCCCCCGGTTCGGCATTCCGTTGTTATCCCCGTAAAAAGCAATATGAAATCTAACGGATGCAGGGGCATCATTGTCTTTAAATTTACCCCACCAGGAAACACTGCGGGCCACCTTCGTTGACGATAGCAACACATTGTCCGCACATCTTTGTGCGACCACTCGACCAAAAAAATCATAAATGACTGCAGACGTCGCGCTACCGTCTTGATCTCTTGGATGACCTGGCACTCTCTGCGAAAAAAAAGGTGAACCCAAAGCTGATTCTGCCAGCACTGTGATGGAAATGAGTGAAACAATGACAGGACTTTTAATGAAGCTGAACATGATAGAAAATGCGCGATTGGCCAGGATGTTGAGAAATTTGTTCCTCCTAATTTAGTATGGAAACGCGTCTGAATATGCCAATATTAGAGATAAATTAAGCAATGAATTTCCGCCTTCATCTAGCTGCTGTAATTGCATTTTCTGCAGGTGCTGATCGGATGGCAGCGGACGACCCGCAGTGGAGCTTTAAGCCACTGGCAGAGAATGTGTTGCCCGGACAGGTTGATTCGCCCTGGATAGCGAATCCAGTGGATGGCTTTATCCTGGAGAAGCTCAAGGAGTATGACCTGAAGCCACAGGGCGAGGCGGATC
>CAWVVE010000177.1:0-5303 GCA_963933075.1 uncultured Verrucomicrobiaceae bacterium
TACGCCCGTACCCAGGCCTGGGAGTTACCAGGCACTTGTGAAAACCGAGGTCGCCTGCATTTGCAATAATACTGACGGCGAACTTGTATCAGGTCACTTTCCCGGAATGGAGGAAGCGTTTCCTTTTGCCTTGGGGCATGAGAGTGCTGGGACCATCATAGAGACGGGCGCAAAAGTTCGCAATTTCGCACTAGGCAACCGCGCCTTGAGTGGCTTGGTGCTGGACCATGAGCTTGGTGTGGATGGGCTGAAGTCAGGATGGGGAGGTTTTTGTGAATATGTTCTTGTTAATGATCATGAGGCAATGGTTGAAGATGGAGTTGCTGACGAGAAGCATGGGTGGGTCGAGGTGTTTGAGATCCAGAGCCAGGTCGATGCGGATATTGAGCCTGAAGATGCGGTTTTGTTTTGTACATGGCGAGAGGTGCTTGGATCATTTCGTGATTTTCACCTTGAGCCCGGTAATGATGTTCTGATTTTTGGGGGAGGTCCGGTTGGGTTAAGTTTCGTTAAGCTGGGGAGGTTGTTTGGCCTGGGTTGGATTGGACTGGTCGACAGCCATGAGGAGAAACGAAGGGCTGCCACTGCGCTTGGTGCTGATGCGGTTTTTGAACGTGATGATCCAGCTATATCAGGCCTCATCGGAGAAAGAAACGGAGTTAAGCTTGATGCTGTCATTGACGCGGTAGGTAAGCCTGAGCTCATTCAATCCGGATTACCGCTACTGAAGCGAGGTGGGGCAATGTGTGTTTACGGGTTCTATGCCGGGCTAGAAAGTTTTGCCGTTCCCAACAGCCTGGCGGATTTCAATTATAATTTGTTCGTTCATCAGTGGCCCACCCGACTTTATGAAAAGGAGTCGCAGCCTGCTCTTTGTGAATGGATTCGTGGAGGTAAACTCTCAGGCAAGGAGTTTGTGACTCATCGTTTCGGCATCCATCAAATTGAGGAAGCCCTTGGGAGCGTGAGGGAGCGCAAGGTGGTGAAGGCGCTCCTGACATATCCATAATTCTATATGGCCTCGGGTTAATCCATTGCACGTAAATATTATCTGAGCCCTTTACCTGTTGCCGTGAAGCATTCATAATGACCTGATGAGCTCCTTGTGCCGGTACATTGTATTGCTCAGTGCTGCGGTGTCGGTCATTGCGGTCGAGGCAAAGCCCTTTGACTATCACTCTGTGCGTGGCAGGCAGGCTGTGGTTCAGCAGAAAGGCATCTATGAGGGGGAGGCCCTTCAGCTAAGGGGGACATCCAGGGTGCAGGACATGCGAGGTTTTGGACCGGCATGGAGCGGGGATGCCCACCTCTTGTGGATGGGCGAACCCGGGGAAGTGATGGAAACCGTGTTTAGTGTCCCTGCCGAGGGGGACTATTTGCTTTCACTGCAGATGACCAAGGCGCCTGATTACGGTATTTTTTCCGTTGGTCTCAATGGCAGATTAATCAGAAAGGGCGTGGACCTGTACAGTGGAAAGGTGGAACTTTCCGGCGCTTTGGATTTGGGGAAGATTTTCCTGGAACAGGGAATACAGCAATTGTCATTCACCCTTACAGGCTCAAATTCCAATGCGCATGCAAAGGCAGGGGAGAAGTTTTTACTCGGCCTTGATTTTGTCCGAGCGGTTCCTCTTGCACCGACGCAGTCAATCAAGGCGGAGCAGACGCCAATGCCTCCTGATAAGCCAATCAGAAAAAAGGCCGGACTTGAGGACGTGCAACCAATTTTGGCAAAGTACTGTTACCGGTGTCACGGCGAAAAGGGTAAAGTAAAGGGAGATGTTGATCTTGCGGGATTGGCTTCGGCTAAGGCATATGCAGCGGATCCGCTCCTCGCAAGTAAACTGCTGGGCGTTCTCGAAATGCGTGAGATGCCGCCTGATGATGAGGTGTCCCCTGCGGAGGCTGATTACCAGACCCTTCTTGATTTTACGGGTGGGGTGATCACTGATCATGTGCGGATGAAGCCCGGTCTTCCCCAGGTAGCCTTACGCAGGATGAACCGCTATGAGTATAACAATGCGGTGCGTGACCTGTTGCAATTGCGAGGGGATATTTACCCCCTTCCGGAGAAAGTAATACGATCCTTTCGGAAGTATTACGCCCCCGCTTCCGGGCAGTTGCCCAATACCGTCCATGTGGGAAACCGGGCACTGGGTAAGAACCAGATTGAACAGCATTTACTGACCGGAGTTACTCCATTTGCCATCGACTTACAATCAGAGCATGGCTTCAACAACCGTGGGGATGAGCTTGGGTTTTCGCCAATTCTCATGGAGAGCTTTCTGGGGATTGCCAGGTCCTTGCTCGGCAGTCCTGAATTTGACGGCTATGCGGCAATTTCTTCAAGCTTGTTCGCCGTACCTCCCGACTTGCCAAGGGTTCAGTGGAACCCTCTGGCAGAAGAACGCCTTTCGTTATTTTTGGAGAAGGCTTTTCGTGAACCCCTGCAAAAGTCGACTCTGGCGCGTTACCTTGGCCTCTTTAAAAGAATGATTGATGCCGGGGAAGGGTTCAAGGCAGCGATGAAAGAGACCGTGGCGGCATCTCTGGCATCGCCACGATTTCTTTATCTCCTGGAAAGAAAGCAGGGGAATGACGCCCCTCTTGATCCTTATGAGCTGGCAACACGGTTGTCTTTTTTCCTCTGGAGCAGCATTCCTGATGATGAACTGCTGAGACTGGCGAAGAATGGGAGACTTTCTGACCCGGATGTCTATAAGGGGCAGGTCAGGAGATTGCTGCTGGATACCCGGAGCAAGGCGCTTTCTGAGAATTTTGCGCGGCAGTGGTTGCGACTGGACCGACTTATTGCCGCCGTTCCTGACTTTGAGAGATTTGAGTTGTATTATTCAAGGATTGGTTGCGAGCAGTGGAAGCTTGGATTGCAGTCCATGGTTGAGCCCTTACTGTTGTTTGAGAGTATCGTCGTGGAGGATCGTTCAGTGATGTTGCTGATTGATTCCAATTTCTCTTACCGGACAAATGACCTTGCGAGCTGGTATAGACCAGGGGCGCCCTTTAACGGCAAGGGAAACAGGGGGAGGTTTGGCACCAACAGCCTGGTCTTTACACGCCAGCCTGTTAACAGTCGCAGGGAAGGTGGAGTGATCACGTGTGCTGCGACCCTTGCAATGAATGCTTCCCCGCTCCGAACAAGTCCAATAACAAGAGGCGCATGGGTTGCTGATGTAATATTCAATCGCCCGCCACAGCCTCCGCCTGACTCAGTGCCTGAGATCGAGGCTGATGATGCAAAGATTGAGGCGTCCGGGCAGACGCTGAGGCAGAGACTGGTCCAGCACCAGGTGAACCCGAGTTGCGTTTCATGCCATAAGAGGATTGATCCCCTGGGTTTTGCCCTTGAAAATTATGATGCTGTTGGCCGCTGGCGCGATGAATACCGATCCGGGCTTGCCATTGATGCCGGCGGAAGGCTTTTCGGGAAAGTTCGCTTTGAGGATGTTGTTGGCCTCAAGGATGCAATCCTTGAGAATCCTGCGTGGTTTCTAAGAGGGTTTTGTGAGCATGTCCTTTCCTATGCCCTGGGGAGAAAACTTGAGCTCTCTGATAAGCCGGCAGTCGATAGGATTCTTGAGCAAGCGATGAGGACACGGGGGCAATTTTCCGTTATCATCGAGGCAGTTGCATCGAGCTACCCTTTTTTACACAAGTCAATGGCGCTTAACACCGAAGAGAAATGATTATCCGGAACAGGAAAATTTCACGTCGAAGTGTCTTGAGGGGGGTGGGAGCGACCATGGCTCTTCCCCTGCTTGAGATCATGAGGGGGCAGTCACGGGCAGAGCAACGGCAAGGGGCTCCGTTACGAGTCGCATTTTTCTATATGCCCAATGGGGTCGTGCAGCGATCATGGCATCCTAAAGCCACTGGTAGAGATTACGAGTTGAGTTCAACCCTTAAGCCTCTGGCCGGGGTCCGTGATAAAGTGACCCTGCTGACCAACCTTGATAGGGTTAAGGTCGCTGGAACTGATGGCCATGCTCAGGCAGGCGCGTGCTGGTTGAGTAGTGCTGCTCCGGATGAATTGTCTCCTGCGGGGTATCCGTTAAAGACAACCATAGACCAGTTGATTGCTGCTGATGCCGGGAGAGAGACAGCCTTCCGCTCCCTGGAGTTAAGTTGTAACCCTTATGAGGACAATAGGGAGTCGGTTTATTTTGATAATATTTCATGGTATGGGCACGGGCATGTGGCGCGTTCGCTTCGTGATCCGCAAAAGGTCTTCAACCGTTTGTTTTCAGTAAAAGATCATGCCGCCAATCACAGTGTGCTCGATGTAATTATTGATGATGCCAAGTCCCTTGAGAAGGAATTGGGCAAGGGTGACCGGGACAAGCTTGGCGAATACCTTGAGTCCGTGAGGACAGTCGAGAGGCAAATCGAACGTGTTGCCAAGAGGCAAAAGGATATTGACAGTTTAAAGATAGCGCCGCCATCAAAGCCCTGGCAAGCCATGTCGCGCAGTGAGTTCATCCAGGTCATGGGTGACCTGATGATACTTGCAATGCGTTGTGACCTGACTCGCGTGGCAACCCTGATGAGTTCGCCTGAAAGATGGGGGTCGCCACTGATTGTTCACGGCCTTTTCAACAAGCCGGTGGATCATCACGGAATGACTCACGGTCAGGGTAATGATAGAGTTCGCCAAGAGTTGCAGGCACTCGACAGGTTTCATGTCGAACAATTTGCGAGCATTGTTAAAAAAATGGACGCCATTGACGAGGGCGATGGAACATTACTGGATAATATAATGTTTACCCTTGGTTCCGGGATCAGTGATGGGTCGCTTCATGTCTATACGGATTTGCCGACAGTTGTTGCCGGCAGGGGCGGTGGGGCAATTAATTCAGGCAGGCACATTAAATCCCCCGGCGGGACTCCTATTGCCAACTTGTGGCTGATGATGGCGCAAACAATGGGGGTTAAAGCAAAAAGAATAGGGGATAGTACCCAGAGCCTTAATCTTTCCTGAGAGGACGAGGGCTGTTATTTTAGTTTATTAGCTATTGTCGAGGCAGCGGTCATCCGGACCTGAAGAATTCACTGCTTGCTCACTGGTTCTGTAATCAGCGCTTTTCCACAAGATGGACGACTTCATGGGATAGCATTTGGTTATCCTTGAAGCCAGATTCATTTGCATTAGGGATTCTCGATAATGCGGTAGAAGGCGTCATAGGTTTTGTTTAAGTGATATTTGATCGTGCCTTTGATCTCGTACGGCTTTCCGCCAAGATTTGCTGGAATTGACATCTTCTCCGGCTTGGGCAGTTCCTTCGTAA
>CAWVVE010000178.1:0-5280 GCA_963933075.1 uncultured Verrucomicrobiaceae bacterium
CACAGTCCTGGATTGGCACTTCTGAAAAGCACGTAAATAAATATCAAAACTCGCCATATTGAACTGTGTGATAAGGCTCTCAATTGAAGGCTCGACGGGTTGGCGGTAAAATCGCTCTTAGGCAGAAGTATCAAGGGACTCAGGGTCAAATTGCACTTATATTCACTTTAATGCGTTTCTTAATCCTGTCCATGTGGTTGGTCTTGCCCGCTATCATGCCTGCGGGCGCTGATTTCACTCAATCAGATCCCGTCAAGAGGTGGATTAACCATCAGTGCTCTGTAGGTTCTGTAACAGCTGTTTTTGTTCAAGAGCGTCACCTCAAGGCGCTTAAGCATCCGATAGTAAATCAAGGAAAGCTCTGGTTCAAAGCCCCTGGTTTTTTCCGCTGGGAGCTTGGAAGCCCTGCCGAAAGTATCGCAATTAATCGTGATGGCGATCTGCACTTGTTGCGTCCTTTGAAGAAAACAGGCGATCGTTTTTCCCGCGACAATACCAAAAAACACAGTCGCTCTTCCGCAATTCATTTTTTGGATATCGGTTTTCCTGAAAGCCATAAGGCATTCACCGAGAAATTCACAGTCACATCAATAACGCTTAAAGAAGGCGACTATATCTTTGCCGCCAAGGTTAATGACCTGAGGACCAATCTTGCGCTACGCAAAGTTGTATTTCAGGTCGACGCAGAAACCTTAATCACGCGAAGTATTACCCTGAGATTCAGGGATTCATCTTCAGTAAACACTGAATTTTCCGGGATTCGTGAAAATATTAAACTTAGGGATTCCATATTTGATATTGATCTAACCGGATACACCATCACAGATAACGAATAGCTCTTCTGATTCTGCACATTCATCACCCATAATGTTTAAAGAGCACCTCGACAGTCTGCCCCACGGACGTGAATTCAGGTTTGTGGATGTCATTGATATACTTGTTCATGGCAAGTCTGCGGTGGGTAGATACTTTGTAAGGGGTGATGAGAATTTCTTTTTAGGTCATTTCCCAGGAATGCCGATCATGCCTGGAGTGATTCTAGTGGAAGCTGTTGCTCAACTTGCCGGCATCATCATCCAGAGCGACCCCGATCAACCTCGCCTGGATGACTTGCGTCTGTGCTCAATACGCAACGTGAAAATTTCGGGAAGCGCAATCCCTGGCGATGAACTCTTAATCAGTGCCGGAGAAATCACGAGGTTCGACAATCTTGTTCAGGCTAGGGGCGAAGTGAAAGTCTCTGGAAAAACGGTGATAAGTGCAGTGATTGCCCTTAGCGGGACCGTTTAAGGAATTTCTGCCTCCAGTGAAAGCGTGAAAGTTTCCCGAGATTGTTGATCGCCAGTGCATTGTGCTGCCATAATATCCTTGGCAATTTCCATGCAGGGAGTTTTTTCTGCATTTCACCGGAGAGATGTTTCTTGTCCATATCTTTAAGAGCGGAATAACAGGCAACAATATCTTCAACTCTATCCGCATCATTGCTGGGAACGCCAAAGACCACACATAACTGAATCCCTGTGATCCCCATCATCACTTTTTCAACATCAAGAGGTGAGAGCTTACGTCCCGCGACATTGATAATTTCATTAATTCTTCCTATCAGGATTACGTCGCCTGTTACTTGATCGATTTCTGCCAGATCTGGCGTTATGAACTGGCTGTTGCCCAGTTCACCGGATGATTCTGCAGGCCAATATCCAATGGCTGCGGCTTGACTCCCTACCATCAACCTCCCGCTTTCGGAAAGATCAATAGAAACCCCGCTGATGGGGTGGCCAACAATATTTGAGGAGTTCCTAAGGTCATTGCTGTAATCATAGGCAATGCCTCCGCATTCACTTGAGCCATAGAAATTATGAACTTTTATTCCACTTGAAATGAAGATTTCTTTCTCTAATTGCACTGATAGCGGAGCCCCGGCAGAAACCGCAAGCCCAATTGAAGAGTTCATCAGAATTCCCGATTTATGCCATGCGCTCCACATGGCTGGCACAGCGGGCAAAACCGCTCGATCATTCACTTGTGCCAATGCCAGCTTTAAGGTCTCTGGCAGCGGGCTATTTCCGAGGATTAACGGTATGCCGTGAAGCAGTAGAGGCAATATCAGACTGGAGAACCCGTATGAATGAACAATTGATATCAAGCCAATATTCCAGTCATATTCAGTCAACCCCATTGACTTGACAATCTGGTCTGCATCCGCCTCCAGTTGGCATTGCGTAAAAAGAACCAGTCGTGGTTCTCCTGTTGTTCCTGATGTGTGTTTTACATGTGCAGTTTCAGAAGGAATGCCATTTAATCGTTTCAAGTCGAGTCGGGAGGATGCTTCCATGGGGATAAATGCAACCCCCTCACGCCATGCCCACAATGCGTGAATGATAAAATCCACGCCGGAGGATTCCGCTATTACAGGATCGCTGGTAGATGGCTTCTCCTGTAAAAGTCGATCCAGTTCCAAGAACGTCAGTTTTTGTTCAGTCTGTAGATCAACTAGCGCAATGGTGCTCTTGTTGGCATCAAGAGTGTTCATCCAGCGGGAATAGAGTCTACGTTTATCGGACATTGTGAAACTCGATATGATTATCCAGAATCATTTGGAAATTACAAACTTTCCTAGCGAACCACCTTCAAGAGTGGCAAGAATGGCTAATGGGATTTCACTCAAAGTCCATCCGAAAACGTGGAGCATACAGGGTTGTTGTATCCGGTGTTGGGATCATAACTCCAATGGGTTCCGGTTGGACTTCTAATGCCTGCGGGTTTCGCGCCGGAAAATGCGCCATTGGTCCAGTTACACTCTTTGATGTAACAAGGCAGAAGGCCAAGATTGCAGGTGAAGTTCAATTACCCAATTCGCTGCCTTCTACGCGTTTAAGCTATCGTCAGGAAAAGCGAATTGACCGTGCGGGCGCCATGCTTCTTGCTGCAGCAAGTGAGGCATTGACCACATCTGGCTGGGAGACTGACAAGATGGAGGAACCGGTTCCTGTCTGCCTAGGCACTTCTGCCGGCTCAATGAGGCTTGGCGAGGAATATTACCGTGCTGCAATTCAGGGGATGACACGTAGGCACCAAGCAGAGCGGATCAGTGGATACCAGGCTCACCGGCAGGCTCTGAATCTCTGTGAAGGATTTGGCGTCAACGGTCCTGTGACTATAATTAGTAACGCATGCTCGTCGGGGGCAAATGCTATTGGCCATGCATTCAGGCTTGTTCAAATGGGACATGCAAGACACGCAATTGCCGGCGGATATGACGCATTGTGTAAAATGGTATTTGCTGGGTTTGATTCACTTAATGCATTATCCAGCACTTTCCCGAGACCTTTCGCTGTTGATCGTGATGGGTTAGCCATTGGAGAAGGGGCCGCATTGTTCTGCATTGAAAGACTTGATGATGCTGTTGCCAGGGACGCAAAAATATATGCAGAGATTGGAGGCTACGGTGCGGCAACTGATCTTCATCACCTCACCCAGCCACACCCAGAGGGGAAAGCAGCCGTGACCAGCATGAGCAGGGCTTGTGCTGATGCGCGGATTAATCCGGATCAGGTAGGGTATATCAATTCCCACGGCACGGGAACGCCGCTTAATGATTCAGCAGAGGGGAACGCCATAAACAAGTGGGCCGGCGCCTCAGCAGAATTTCTACCAGTAAGTTCCACCAAGGGAGGCGTTGGTCACCTCCTTGGGGGAGCGGGTGCTGTTGAGGCGGCAATTTGTTTAATGGCAATGGCTGGCGGCTGGATTCCTCCGGGAATCAGCGTCGAAAAAGTTGATCCTGTCTGTCAATTTGACCTTGTCCAGTCACCACGCGACATGCCGGGACTGGCTGTAAGCTTAACCAATTCCTTCGGTTTCGGTGGAGCTAATGCTACTTTGATTTTCAATGCGGTGACGGGTCGATGACTGAAGGTTACGCTATTGGTATTACTGGAGTCGGAGCGGTTACCCCTGCGGGATGGGGCGTGCCAGCAATGCTGAAGTGCTTACGTCATGGAGCGCCTCTTGAGTCGAATTCATTTCAGGCACAGGGAATGCAAAAAAAATACCGTCTCCGATCAGTCCCGAAGCCGGATAACTTGCTAACCCTCTTCCGAAATCCCCGGCTGCGTCGAACTAGTCCTGTAAGCCGATACCTTGCCGCAGCTGCTTTTGAGGCGATGGAGGGACGATCCCTTGACGATTTCCATCAAAAAGGGACTCGCCTCGGAGTTGTTGTTTCCTGCTTCACGGGGTGCGTTAATTACAGCCAACGCTTCTACGGCGAAGTTCTCGATGACCCGAGCACTGCAAGCCCTATCGTTTTCCCTGAGACGGTCTTTAACGCTCCCTCCAGCCATTTGAGCGCACTATTAGGCAGCAGTGAAATGAATTACACCCTGCTTGGTGATGATGCGCAGTTTCTCGCTGCCCTAGAACTTGGAACGCAGTGGCTGCTTGACGATGAAGTTGACGCGGTTCTGGTCGCCGCAGCAGAGGAAAGTAACTGGTTGAGCGCCGAGGGGTTATCCATGTTCACAAGATCACCTATAGTTGGTGAGGGTGCAGCGGCAATTTTGCTTGAGCCTTGTAGATCCCCCGAAGTGAAGGTTGAATTAATTACCGACAGTTTGATTTATAAAACCCGGGATTCTCGGCAGGAGACACTGCTTGCCATGCGCTCACAATTACCAGACGCAAATACTACAGACATCTTGTTCGAAAGCATTAATGAAGGCACTCTGTGGGAAGATTTCCGCGGCCCAAGGATAAACGTTCGTGAAATCCTGGGTGAGGGGTTTGGAGTGTCAGTTGCATGGTCATGTGCGGCAGCAGCTGGGTTGCTTGGATCGAGAGAGTTTAATTCAGCACTGGTAAGTGGCAGCGGCATGGATCAATCCTGCGCAGCGATGATTCTTTCCGGCCATTAACATCATCAACCTGAAATCAAATACATGCGCAACATCCTTATCACTGGAGCAAATGGAGGCCTTGGTCGGTCAATTGCCTGCGAATTTCTCAACAAAGATCCTGATGATTATCTCTGGCTTGGCGTTAGGTCACGCCGTGATCGCGTTAATGAAGTCGCCGATCAGTTCCCTGATCGCGTTTCAGTCGTTAAGCTTGATGTTGCGGATCCGTCATCATGGGACAGCGCCGTTAATATGATTATAGACAAAGGCGGCAGCATTGATGTGCTGGTTAACAACGCTGGCGGTCACAACGATGGACTTGTTGCCACAATGTCCGATGATGCGTGGCATCGTGTGATCGACTTGAACTTGAATGGTGTAT
>CAWVVE010000179.1:0-5278 GCA_963933075.1 uncultured Verrucomicrobiaceae bacterium
CCCCCATTTACTGTTTTTGCCTGCAATCGCAGAGTCATCCTCGGCAAGACCACCCTGTACGCACACCAACACGGCTGAAAATCAGGTGGCACGAGATCTCTCTGCGTATACTATCCCTTCATCGAATAACCCGTTAACCAAAAAAATCATGCCAGCAATCCCCTCCGACAGCACACCCCTCTCCAGGAGAAGCTTTGTCCGCAACTCAGGCATTGCCGCCGGTGCCGCTGCAGTCTCTTTTCCGAACATTGTCTCTGCCCAAGCCAACAAGAGCCCACTGAAGCTCGGGTTAATAGGTTGTGGCGGCCGTGGTAATGGAGCTGCCAACCAGGCGCTCAGTGCCGACAAGGACGTCACCCTGACCTGTGTAGCTGATGTCTTCGAGAAAAAAGCTGACGGAGCAATCAACAACCTGCGTAAACGTCACCCTGACCAGGTGGGAAAGCCTGATCGACTGATAGGCTTCGATGCGTACAAGAAAGTCATCGAAGGCTCGGACGTTGTCATCCTGACCACGCCTCCCGGCTTCCGCCCGATGATGCTGCGCGCGGCAATCGATGCGGGTAAACATGTCTTCTGCGAGAAGCCGGTTGCTGTTGATGCCCCCGGCGTGCGCTCGGTGCTTGAATCGGCAAAAATCGCAAAGGAAAAGAACCTCTCCCTGGTCTGCGGTTTTTGTTGGCGTTACCAGAATGCCAGGCGGGCCCTGTTTGAGAAAATTCACAACGGAGCAATCGGCGATCTCACCAGCATGTTCGCCACCTACTACACGGGACCGGTAAAGCCCATGCCCACGGCTGATCGCCGGCCGGCGGGAGTAAGTGATGTCGCATGGCAGGTGCAGAACTGGTATAACTTCGGTTGGCTCTCCGGTGACAGCCTGGCAGAGCAGGCAGTCCACAGTGTCGACAAGATCGGATGGGCAACCGGGGACATAGACCCTATCAGTGCCGTGGCGACCGGCGGGCGTCAAATTCCCGCCCATGGGGGCAATATCTACGATCACTTCCACGTGGTTTATGAATACCCGAACAATGTCCGCTGCCACCTCGGTTCACGCCAGCAGAGCGGTTGCCATGGCGAGAACCACGACTACATCAACGGCACTGCAGGCACAGCACTCATCAAGCGCGGACAGTGCGTAATTCAGGGCAAGGAAAACTGGCGGGCCGCTGGTGACCTCAATAACGACATGTACCAGGCCGAGCACAATGAACTCTTCGCCTCTATCCGTAAGGGGGAAGCCAAGAACGATGGAGAATGGATGGCCCACAGCACCATGCTCGCCATCCTCGGCCGCATGGCGGCATATACCGGGCAGCAGATCAAATGGGAGGATGCCATCAACTCCAAGCAGGACCTGGCGCCCGACGACCTTGCCTGGGACGATGATTTTGATCCCGGCGGACTGGCTCTGCCGGGCAAAACCAAGTTCATATAGGGATCCACGGCACAGGCAGTCATGCTGCGAGCGATTTTCATCCTTTCCATTACCACCTCCAGCACCATCGCGGCGGTGGACTTCGCTGCTGAGGTCCAGCCTATCCTGGTGGAGCACTGCCTGCAATGCCATCGCAAGGACTATAAGAAATCCGACTACAAGCTGGAAACCCGGGCTGATGCACTCGCTGATGACATTATTGTGCCCGGTGATCCAGCTAAGAGCCTGTTTATCGAGCTTCTCAACCTTGCAGCAGACGATGATGACGTGATGCCGCCTGCCAAGGAGCCGCGGTTGACTGCCGGGCAAAAAAAAATCCTTGATGACTGGGTTAAGGAGGGGGCCCTATGGCCGGAGGAAATCGTCCTGAAGATGCCCGCCCCGGTCGATTTCAAGCGTGATATTGAGCCTATCCTCGACAAGCTCAGCGCGGAAGAACGTGACAAGCTCAAGCTGTGGATAAAGTCCGGGGCACAATGGCCATCGACGGGAAGTGCGCAGGAACTCAAACTGGTCGAGCGCATCCACGCGAAGATCCTCGTGAACTCCAAGCAGAAAAATCCCGGAGAAATGGTCAATTACGCATCGAAGGTGCCTGCCTCCATGGTCGGCTACCACATGGTAGCGGTTCCGGGTGGAAGTTTCCGCATGGGATCACCTGCCTCCGAGGCAAAACGCAAAGCCCATGAAGGCCCTCAGCGGGAGGTGAAAATAGCACCGTTCTGGATTGGAAAATATGAAGTCAGCTGGGATCAGTATGAGGCATTCATGATTGACGGCGGACGACGAAAAAAAAATGGCGGCAAGTTGTTCCCTGACCCGAATGATACTGACATTGATCTTGTTTCAAGGCCGACAAAGCCCTACGTCGAAATGACATTCGGCATGGGAAAGAGAGGATTTCCCGCCATCAGCATGACCCAGCACGCGGCTCTCCATTATTGCAAGTGGCTGAGTGCGCAGACCGGGCACTTTTACCGGCTGCCCACCGAGGCGGAATGGGAATATGCATGCCGTGCGGGAACCGAAACGCTATACTCATTCGGCAACAACGCGAAGGACCTGCATACCTACGCGTGGTTCATTGACAATGCGGATTTCACCTACCAGCAAGTCGGCACCAAGAAACCCAACCCGTGGGGTATCCACGACATGCACGGCAATGTAGCCGAGTGGACACTGGATATCCTCTCTGCCGGGGGTTACCCAAAGGGACCGGCTGACAATCCCCTGGCTGATGGTCGTGAGCTCTACCCGCGAGCCGTGCGGGGCGGCTCCTGGAATGATTTTTCAGACGGGCTGCGCAGTGCCGCACGGCAGGGTTCCCGTAAATCCTGGAAACAACAGGATCCACAACTGCCCAAGAGCATCTGGTACCATACTGACGCGCAGTGGCTGGGCTTCCGCATTGTCCGTCCCCTTGAAATTCCCTCCCCTGAGCAAATGCAGCGCATCTGGAACCTTGGGATTGACCATGACACCCTGGAGTAAAAGCGGCATTGCATTGGCCGTCCTCGGTTTCGCCCTCACTCCCCCCGTCGCGCAGGCTGAAGCCTCCTCCCGTCACGAGTTCAAGCAACCCTGCATGGGTACGCTTTTTGGCATTGTCATTTACTCCGCAAAACCCGTGCCGGAAATCGCAGCCGCGGCAAAAGTCGCCTTCGGGCTGGCCTTTGAACTGAACGAAATATTTTCCGACTACCGTGCGGATAGCGAGGTGAACCTTTTTAATCATTCCCCGCCCGGTCAGCAACAAGCGGCAAGCAGCGAACTGATGGACCTGCTCAGTTCCTGTAAAATCCTCCATGATGAAAGCTCGGGGGCATTTGATCCCGCATGCGGTGCGCTGAGCCGCCTCTGGCGAGTAACCCGCCGCAGTGGAAAACTTCCTTCTGCCGACATCCTTGCCGCGGCAAAGGATGCCTCCGGGTGGCAGCGGTTGAAAATTGAGAGGGACAATGGAAAACTGACACGACTCCATGCCGGAACACGGCTTGACTTCGGTGCCATTGCCAAAGGTTACGCCGCCGACAAGATGCTGCAGTCACTACGTGACGTGGGATTCCATGTCGCCAGCGTCACTGCCGGCGGTGACATCGCTGCCGGAGAGGCTCCGCCCGGCAAGAAGGGCTGGACAGTTGCCATCCGCCCGGGCGGCGGCAAACATCCTCCCGCCTGTGTCATTGAGATCCGTAATGCCTGCGTCTCCACATCCGGTAACGTCGAGCAGTTTGTTGAAATCGGGGGCACGCGTTACTCCCATATCATTGATTTGCATACCGGCCTTGGCCTGACAGCACATCGCGCAGCGACGGTCATCGCCCCGAATTGCAGCCGCAGTGATGCGCTTGCCACCGCCCTCTGCATCACGGGTAAAAAGGGACTTTCGATGATCAACTCACTGCCCCACACCGAGGCAGTGCTCTTCACTCAGGGACCCGGCGGACAATCCTCCACCCGCAGCAGGGGCTTTGCCGCGTTTATTCGCAAAGAAAACTGATGCTGTTGTGCCGGGCGCACATACCCGGAATTTCTGCTGGCGGTATTTACAGCCAACAGATAGGTTGTCGATGTCCCAATGAATGCCCAATCGATACGGGCGGCGACACGAGTTGCTTTTCCCATTGCCCTTTTTTGCCTGCTTTGCGGCGACTGTCTGCTTGCAGATGACACTTCCCCCGTGGTCACCTCGGTGACACGCACCGAAGGTGGGTTGCTTCAGCTTCAAATACCACTTGGCGAAGACCGCTATGCGGTTCTGCACCGTGCCGACGAACTTACCGGCACAGGAAGGGCGATCGCAGTGGCACGCCCGGTGGAAGGCACGGTCACCCTGACCGATCCCGCTCCAATTCCTGCCGGGGGATTCCTCACGGTTCATGTCCATAACACGGCAACCCCCGCCGACACCGATGGTGACGGGCAAAATGATATCCTTGAGTTGTCCTCCCCGGTCTCCCGCAACCCGCTCAATCCCGCCCCCTCCATCGGGTTTGCAGACGGCACAATTCAATTACCCGACAGCACGACTTACCAGTCACTTGCCCACCGTGACAACTTCCCCGGTGCAGCCAACGTGCAGGAGGTCAAGTTCCTCATCTACGATGTCCATACCAATTCCCCCGACCTCTACTTCGTCAACAGCAACCGCTACCAGTACCACTTCTACTTTACCCGTGATGCCGTGGGGCGTTATAACAGCGGCTCACTCTTCAACGCCCACACCTATTTCACCAACACCAACAGGCGTAACGTGGCAGGCAGCATTGTCTATCATCCCAATTACGTTCCTGAGAATGGCGTTGCGGGGATTTATACAATGGAGTTCTGGCCGGCTGACCCGGTAGCCTTCCGCTTCGTTGAGACCGCCTACGAGATGATCGCCTCCTCCATGGCATTCACCGACGGCCGGCTTGCCTATCATCCTGCCAGTGAGACCCAGCGCACCCTTTACCAGTCGGAAATCAACGAATATACCCCCTCACACATCTCGGTAATCGACACCGATGAACTCTTTGGCAATACCGTCTACACCGCGCTGAATCCCGGTGAATGCTATGGAACCCTTAAGCTTGTCACCGGTAATGAAACCGTTTCCACACGTGACGTGGTGATCTTCCAGACCATCCCGAACGAATTGACGCACGTCTCCGGAATCATCACCGAGTCTCCGCAGACTCCCCTCTCCCACGTCAATCTCAAGGCGCGGCAGAACGGCACCCCCAACGCTTACCTTAAGGACGCCTCTTCCCACCCTGATCTGGCCTCCTTTATTGGCCAGGACATCTACCTTAACATTGGCCCCGACGGGTTCGAGATACGCGAGGCAAGCCAAGA
>CAWVVE010000180.1:0-5275 GCA_963933075.1 uncultured Verrucomicrobiaceae bacterium
CCTCGCGCGGCGTGAAGTGGGTGATCGTGTGTCCGCTGATGGGGATCAGGCCGGCAATGCGGTTGGCGTCGATGTCGTGGGCAGCGAGATAACTTTTATCGAGGCCGACCATGCTGGTAAGGTAACCGCCGGCAGAATGCCCGGCGATGAATATTCGATCCGTATTACCCCCGTATTTTGTGATGTTGCGGAATGTCCATGCCACTGCTGCTGCTGCGTCTTCAATGTAAGCCGGGCACTTTACCTTCGGGAATAACCGGTAATTGGCCGCGATCACCGCAATGCCCTTGTTTTTAAGGATGGCAGGAATTGACTTTTCCCCACCGCGCAGTCCGCCACCGTGAAACCAGACGACAGTGGCAAAGTCCTTTGACTGTACAGGATGATAGACATCAAGCCGGCAGCGTTTCTGCATATAGTCGTTCCATCCTTCCGAGGATTTATCGCGATAGGGAAGGTTCTCCACCAGCTCGTAATCTGCGCCGGCAGATTGCGATGGCCATGTTAAGGGTTGGATGAGGAGGGATATGGCCAGGAGAAGCAAGCTGGTCCGTAGTCGGTGAATTTTGAACGAAGTCATGGGCATGAATCTCTAAAATACGGCTACAAAATCAACCTTGCCTGATATTTCTGCTCCTGGAGGTGCTGGTGCAGCTCTTTAACTCCGGGAATGGGCATTCTCTCACGGTTGTGAATCTATCGATGAAGGCAGGAAATTACTTTCGTCACCGGGTTGGCGTAATATAGTGTCCGCCCGCGTATTGCGAGTGCCATTGATGCCCAAGGTATACATAAAGACATATGGTTGCCAGATGAACGAGCGTGACTCGGCTCAGGTGTCCACGATGTTGACTGACAGAGGATACCTGATGACGGAAGAGCAGGCGGAGGCGGATGTGGTGTTGATCAATACCTGCTCGGTGCGCGACATGGCCGAGCAAAAGGCCCTTAACAAGATGAGCTCTATGCTTCATATGCGTAAAACCCGGCCACATATGGTGTATGGGTTCATGGGCTGCATGGCACAGAGCCGAGGGGAGGAACTTATTGGTGCCGGTGCTAATCTCGTTGTGGGCACACAGAAATATCACCGTGTTGCTGATTATGTCTCGGAAATCTTCAAGGCCCGTGAGGATTTCCGCATTGAGGATTTGCGCACTTCAATCGTTGATACGGAGGAAGAGGAGGGTTCACAGAATACGATTCGTGACGGGGCTGCGGGGGCGGATGCGGCGACTGCATTTGTGTCGATCATGCAGGGATGCAACATGAAGTGCTCATTTTGTATTGTTCCCTATACGCGTGGTGCCGAACGCGGTCGGCCTATTGTCGATGTTGTGGATGAAGTAGAACGACTGGCCGCCGGTGGGGTGCGTGAGGTGACCTTGCTGGGACAAATCGTCAATTTGTATGGCCGCCATGAATTCCCTGCGGTTAACGGCAAGAGCCCATTCGTGCAATTGCTTGAACAGGTGGCAGCCGTGGATGGGATCGAAAGAGTTCGGTTTACTTCTCCTCATCCTGTGGGATACAAGCAGGATTTAATCGATGCCTTTGGTGTCATTCCCGAGCTTGTTGAGCATGTTCATTTTCCCGTGCAGTCCGGCTCGAACAAGATACTCAAGAGTATGCGCCGTCCCTACAAGGTTGAGAAGTTTGAGCAATTGGTGGCGCGAATGCGTGAGGTAAAACCTGAGATTGCCATAACCACTGATATTATAGTGGGTTTTCCCGGCGAGGGGGACGAGGAGTATGCCGAGACACTCGCCCTTTGTGAGCGGATCCGTTTTGATAACGCGTTTGTTTTCCGTTATTCGAAGCGCAGGGGAACGCCGGCGGCAGAGATAGAGGAGGCCCTCCAGGTTCCCGAGCGAGTGAAAAAACAGCGCAATCAGGATGCGTTGAAGGTTGTCGACCGTATATCCATCCAGAAGAACATGGCGCTGGTAGGGACCCGTCAGCAGGTATTGTGTGAGGGACCGAGCAAGCGCAGGGTCGAAAGGCTTACCGGGCGAACGCGCACCAACAAAATTGTTATTTTTGATGGTGAGCGTGAACAACTTGCCGGGAAGGTGTTTGATGTGGAAATTGAACATTGTACCGGGCATGTGCTGTATGGTACTCCCCTGTTAAATCTCTAGGCCAATGACCCGCCATCTTTATTGTGATTTTCTTAGCTTGCAGGCCGTTGGCCTGATTATTGGATTCCTGTTGGCCATAACGCATGCCCTTGCACTCGTGAAGCCGGCAATGATGCAGGATTTCCTCAGGAAATTTCCGCGGCATCGGGGGATAGGGATCACTATCCTGGCCGTTGACGGCATCTGGGCTTTCTGGTTGATCGGAAATATTGACCTTGGAGAATTCTATACCTGGGAAAACCCGATCCGAATTATTTTACCGGTTTGTTTCCTGCTCTTTATTTTCTTTGTTGAGGAATTCCTTGCTGTGCGCGCCATCGGAATCTTTCTCCTGCTGTTGGCCTGCCCTTTATTGGATGTGGCTTTCCTAAGAGAACCTGTAACCCGGTTACTGTTACCATCGCTTGCTTATGCCTGGATTCTACTGGGCCTTTTCTGGATTGGGATGCCTTACCTGATGCGTGAACAGATTACATGGATGAGTGGCAATAACGGGCGGTGGCGTATTTGTGCCGCGGCAGGTTTGGCTTATGGTGTCGGCTTGCTTGTATGTGCCATGATGTTCTGGGGAGCAGGGAATCCATAGCAAATCAGTCAGCACTTTTGATTTATACCTGCTACAACCGGTGTGTTAATCGCGGATATATCGCGTGGTTCCGTAATGTCGGATGAATGGGCGGAAATTAACCGGATAGTTTTCTTTTGTGACTCATGGGCAAGGCACTCGTCATTCGTGGAGGCGCGATCGGTGATTTTATCCTGACACTTCCGGCTATTTCTCTCTTGAGGAGTGGCCTTCAGGATACGCGTATCGATATACTGGGCTACCGGCCGATTGTCGATTTGGCGGCTGAGGCAGGATTGGCAGATTCGGTCCGCTCAATCGAGCACGGGGCCCTTGCCGGATTTTTTGCACCCGGCAGTGAACTTGACAGGCAATGGTGTGACTATTTCTCGGGGTTTGACCTTGTTGTGAGCTATCTTCATGATCCTGATGGTTATTTCCGGGGAAACCTTGAACGTGCCGGCGTTCAAGAGCTGCTTGAGGGGATTTCAAGGGTTGATTGCTCAACCGGTGAACATGCGGCATGCCAGTTGGCAAGAGTCCTTGAGAATATTGCGCTTTTTCTTGATGACCCGGCACCGGTAATTAACCTGCCGGACAGGGGGGGCAACATCACCGAAAACAGTGTTGCCATTCACCCGGGCAGCGGCGGAGTTGCCAAGAACTGGCGGTTGGAGGACTGGATCCGTATTGGTGAAGCGATCGCGGGCGATGAAGGACAATCTCCGATATTGTTGATTACCGGGGAGGCGGAGGAGGAGAAACATGCAGAGTTGTCAGCAACATGGAGTGCTGCCGGTGTCAATTTTCAGCATGCGCATAACTGGCCATTACCCCGCTTGGGCGCTGCGCTCTCGAAATGTCGTCTTTTTCTTGGCCATGACAGCGGTATTTCTCACCTGGCTGCAGCTGTTGGCATTCCATGTCTCTTGCTCTTTGGTCCTACCGATCCCGCCATTTGGGCGCCGGTTAACCCCGGGGTGGAGGTGCTGTGCAGTGGGACCGGAAGAATGAGTGATATTCAATATCGGGATGTTTTAAAAAGAGTGTCAGAGCTCTTAAGTTGCTTGTAACTTACCCTGTATTTGCTATTTAATTATAAGTATGTCCGAGCGTTTCTCTACATTTCTGTTTTTTGGTGCGCCTGGAAGCGGTAAGGGGACTCAGGGGCGTGTGCTTGGCCTGATACCGCGTTTTTATCACTGTGCCTGTGGCGAGGTGTTCCGGTCCTTGGATACCCGTACAGACCTCGGCAAGGAATTTGTGGAATATTCGAGCCGCGGGGAATTGGTACCTGATGATATCACCGTGAAGCTCTGGAAGGCAGCCATTGATGCCAAGGTTGATTCCCATGCATTCAAGCCCGACATCGACTTTTTGGTCCTTGATGGCATTCCCCGCAATATCGGGCAAGCCAGGCTGATGGATGAGCATTGCGACATTGCCCAGGTTTTCCATCTCAGTTGCCCCGATCGTGATGAACTAAGGCGGCGTATCCGCAAGCGGGCACTGAAGGAGAACCGGCTTGATGATGCTTCGAATGAAGTTATTGAGAACCGCATGCGCCAGTATGAGGAGGAAACCAAGCAGTTATTCGATTATTATTCACCGGAACTGCTGACCAACATCAATGCACAGCAGCCCCCGATCAAGGTTCTCCAGGATATCATATACAGAATTACTTCGTTGCGTGTCTGGCAGGAGACAGCAGATGAGGTGTACTAAGCCCAAGGTTGGGATCATGCGACAGGTTGCGGCGGCGTGAAGGTTGTATTTTTCGGGACAGGAGATATTGGCTTACCCAGCCTTGAGGCTCTCATTGCCTCCCGCGAGCATGAATTGCTTAGCGTTTTTACCCAGCCGGATAAACCATTCGGACGAGCAGGAAAGCTGAAACCCTCTGGACCAAAGAGAGTCGCTGCAGAGAACGGCATCGCTGTTCATCAACCTGCCAATATGCGCGAAATTGAAAGCATGGAACTCCTTCGTGATTATGATCCTGATGTCGTCGTCGTCGTGGCCTACGGGCAAATCCTGTCCAAACAGGTGCTGGAGATTCCTTCTGCTGCCTGCCTGAACCTGCACGCATCAATTTTGCCTTCATATCGTGGGGCGGCGCCCATACAGGCAGCTATTCTTGCAGGTGAACGGGAAAGTGGCATGACAGTGATGTATATGGACGAGGGGCTTGATACAGGAGATATTCTCCTGGTGCATAAAGTTGGCCTTGCTCCCGACGAGACTGCCGGGTCATTGCATGATCGCTTGGCTGAGATTGGTCCGCTGGCCTTGAGGCAGGCGTTGACCCTGCTTGGCGATGGCCAGGCGCCGCGCGCCGCGCAGGATCACAATGCGGCAAGTCATGCGGGAAAATTAAAGCGCGGAGATGGGGCTATTGACTGGCAGTTGAGTGCCGCGAGGATCTATCGCCAGATACATGCCTTTGATCCCTGGCCGGGAAGTTTCACTGTGTTAAGCGAGGGCGTGGGGATAAAGGTTTTCCCTCCAGTTGAAGCCTTGAGAACACAATCCTCTGAGCCGGGTAAAGTTATCGAGGCCGGCAGGGATG